>CAJQLI010000322.1 GCA_905479125.1 uncultured Alphaproteobacteria bacterium
GATCCAGGTCGTCCCGCGACACCATCCGCCCTTCAATCAACGGGCGGATCTGACCGGGAATTTCGATCGCCGCCCGCGTGGCCGCGTCGAAAAACACCTCCACCGTCTCCTGGGTTGCATGCAGGATACCGGTATCGGCGTTTGTCATACGCTGCAGATGGGTACAGCTTTTCGTGCCGCACTTTACGAACCCCGTTTCGATGAGAAACAGGTCACCCGGTCCGATCTCGCGCTTGTACTCGATGGCGCTGCGCGCGATCACAGTATGGAAACCTTCCGCTTCCATGCGTTTCATCCCATGGCCGAGCAGTGTCCAGATCTGGAACGCCGCATCATCGAAAAACCCGCCATACCAGCGCACGTTCATGTGCCCGAAATGGTCGCAGTGCCAAGGGAACACCACCCCGCGATAGGTTTCAAACCAATTGCTCATGACGGCACCTCCGCGCGGGGCCGCGCCCTTACTTGCCGATCATTGGCAGGTTCAAGCCATTTTCCCGTGCACAGTCGATCGCGGTCTCATAGCCTGCATCGGCATGACGCATCACACCGGTGGCCGGATCATTCCAAAGCACACGTTCGATCCGGCGCGCCGCATCGTCGGTCCCGTCCGCCATCACGACTACTCCCGAGTGCTGCGAGTAACCGATACCCACGCCACCGCCATGATGGATCGACACCCAGGTCGCGCCGCTCGCCGTATTGAGTAACGCATTCAGCAACGGCCAGTCGGCGACGGCGTCCGAGCCGTCCTTCATGCCTTCGGTTTCACGGTTGGGGCTGGCGACCGAGCCAGAATCCATATGATCTCGTCCGATGACGATGGGTGCAGAAACCTCGCCGGTGCGGACCATCTCGTTGAAGGCAAGACCCATGCGATGACGCTGGCCAAGACCGAGCCAGCAGATACGCGCCGGCAGTCCCTGGAACTTGATGCGTTCACGCGCCATATCGAGCCAGTTGTGAAGCTGAGGGTCGTCGGGGATCAACTCCTTCACCTTTTCATCGGTCCGGTAAATATCCTCTGGATCGCCCGACAGCGCCGCCCAACGGAACGGTCCCTTCCCTTCACAGAACAGGGGACGCACATAGGCCTGAACGAAACCGGGATAATCGAACGCGTCCTCGACGCCGACATCCTTCGCCATCTGGCGCAGGTTGTTGCCGTAATCCAGCACCGGGATACCGGCACGATGAAACGCGAGCATCGCCTTCACCTGGACTGCCATCGACTGTTTCGATGCTTCCTCGACCGCCTTGGGTTCACGTTCGCGACGGTCGACCCATTCCTCGACCGTCCAGCCCACGGGCAGATAGCCGTTCACCGGATCATGAGCAGAGGTCTGATCGGTCACGACGTCGGGCTTGATCCCGCGTTCAAGAATTTCCGGATAGATTTCCGCCGCATTGCCCAGAAGGCCAACAGAAACCGGCTTGCCCTCCTTGTGCGACCGCTCGACGATTTCGAGCGCTTCATCCAGCGTTGCGGCCTGTGTATCGAGATATCCTGTACGGATACGGTATTCGATACGGCTCGGCTGGCATTCGACAGCGATCATGCTGGCGCCGGCCATCGTGGCTGCAAGCGGCTGTGCGCCGCCCATGCCGCCAAGCCCACCCGTCAATATCCACTTGCCGCTGAGATCACCGCCGAAATGACGGCGTCCGACCTCGCAGAAAGTCTCATAGGTTCCCTGAACGATGCCCTGGCTGCCGATATAGATCCAGGACCCCGCCGTCATCTGGCCGTACATCATCAGCCCTGCGCGATCGAGTTCGGAGAAATGATCCAGGGTCGCCCAGTTCGCCACGATATTCGAATTGGCGATAAGCACCCGCGGCGCGTCGGCATGGGTGCGGAAAACACCGACCGGCTTGCCGCTCTGCACGAGCAGGGTCTCGTCCTCGTTTAGCGTAGTCAGCTGGGAAACAATCTGGTCGAAACATTCCCAGTTCCGTGCTGCCCGCCCGATCCCGCCATAAACCACAAGCTCTTCCGGGCGTTCTGCCACATCGGGGTCGAGATTGTTCATCAGCATCCGCAGCGGTGCTTCGGTAGCCCAGCTTTTTGCCGTCAGCGTAGTACCGGTGGGGCTGCGGACGTCGGTGGCGTTTCTTCTCAGTCGGGTATTCATGGTTTTTTCCGGATTTGTTGAATGTCTCTAAATCACGTTCTGTTCGTTCAGGGCATCGATCTGTTTTTCGTCCAGCCCGAGCAAGCTGGCGAGCAACTCCCGCGTATGCTCACCGAGCAAGGGCGGCGGGCGCTGAATGCTTCGATCTGCATCCGAGAACCGCACGGGCTGATGGATCAACGGCACGTCGCCAAGGGTGGGATGCTCGACAACCGAGATCATTTCCCGGTGAGCAATATGATCACTTTCTACGACGTCTCCGACCGACAACACCGGAGATGCGGGAATACCCGCCTCCGACATCGCTGCCACGGCATCGTCTGCGCTCTGCGTCGACGTCCAGGCCTCAATCGCGGCCTTCAGCGCACTCTCATTCGCATTCCGATCGGCATTTGTGCGAAACCGTTCATCCTCACTCAGCGCCGGTTGGCCGATCGCTTTACACAGAGCTGCAAAACCGCGGTCGGTGGTCACGACCATAACGATATGACCATCAGTCGTCTCAAACACGTCTACGGGATAGGTCACCGGATGGCGGCTGCCGACACGGGTTGGTGGACGGTCGGTATAGAGCTGCATGCTGAGCACGGTCAGCATCATTGAAAACATCGAATCCATCATCGCGATGTCGAGATTCCGACCTTTGCCGGTCCGTTCGCGATCATACAACGCGGTTGATATGCCCCATGCGGCAAACATGCCGGTGCACACGTCGATCACGGATTCCCCGACTGCCGTGGGCGGCCCGTCGCGCTGGCCGGTGACGTTCATCAATCCGCTCATTGCCTGGACGATCAGGTCATATGCCGGACGATCGGCAAGCGGGCCTTCCTGACCGAAGCCCGAGATACTCGCATAGATCAGTCCGGGGTGCAGCTGGGAGAGCGACTCGTAATCCAGCCCCAATCGCTTTGCGACGCCGGGACGGAAATTCTCGATCACGACGTCGGAAGACTTGACCATCGCCATCAGGATTTCACGGCCGCGTTCGGATTTCAGATCAAGCGTCATACTTTTCTTGCCACGATTCAGCAGCATGAAGTAGGCGCTTTCGCCATCCTGGAACGGACCAAAATGCCGACTGTCATCGCCGCCGCCGGGCATTTCTATCTTTATGACCTCGGCACCGAGATCAGCCAGCATGGCCGTACAGAACGGCCCGGACATCACCCGTGACAAATCAAGCACGCGCACACCATCGAGCAACCGGTCGCCTGTTGTCTCCGAAGTCGTCATACTTCACCGTCAAGAACGTTCAGTATCAGCTTACCGACCGTTCCGCTGGCGCGCAGATCTTCAAGAGCGCGCGGCAGATCCTCAAAACCGTATCCGTCACTGACCACCGGTTTGATGCTGCGATCGAGGCACAACGCGATCAGCTTTTCAGTGCACCGGGACACCATCTCGGGATCGCGGTCATGGTCCCAGTAAATGCCCCGCGCGGTCGCGCGACGCAGCAACAGCCGGTTGGCGGCAATCTTCGGAATTTCACCACTCGAAAAACCGACGATCAGCAACTGGCCCTGCCAGGCGATACAGCGCAGGCTCTTGGCCGTGATCTCACCGCCGACCGAATCCAGAATTATGTCGGCCCCCTTGCCGTCCGTTGCCGCCATTACAACTTCCGCGAAATCCTCCGCCTTGTAATCAATGGCCACATCGGCGCCGTTTGCGGCGACAAGCGCACGTTTTTCCGGGCCCGTCGCCGCCGCAATAACCCGCGCACCGCAGGCCTTCGCGATCTGGACGGCCGCAAGGCCGACCCCGCCCGCGGCGGCATGAATCAAAACCGTGTCGCCGGGTTTAATATTCGCATCCTCTACCAGCGCGACCATCGCCGTCGTGTACACCACCGGTAACGCCGCCCCTGCCGCGGCACCGATGCTATCCGGCAGGGGAATAGCCATATCTGCGCGCACAATCGCATACTCGGCAAATCCGCCCCAGAGGACTTTCCCGGCGACCCGGGCATCGGGAACGAACCCGCTTGCCGACCCCGCCACGACAACGGTCCCTGCAATCTCCTGACCAGGGGTGAAAGGCCGGTCGGGACGGATCTGATACATGCCGTCGATCATTAGCAGATCGGAAAAATTCAGAGCAGCCGCCTCAACCCGGACAAGAAGTTCATTGTCACCCGGATCGGGAATCGCGGCAGACACCTGTCTCAATGCGGCAATGCCGGTTTCCTCCGGCGATTGCCAAAGGCGCATCGAGCCGGTCATGCGGCGGCCCGGGAGGCGCCGAGCTCCGTGCTCAGTGCCGCGGCGACAGCAATCACCTTCTGGGCGTGGATCAGTAAATCAGCGGACTCCATTCGGTTCTTCGGCGCCGCAATCGCGATACCGGCGACGACTACATTTCCAGGGCCATATACAGGCGCGCCAATTCCATACACACCGTAATATGTCTCATCGCGCGAAACCGAATAACCACGGGCGCGGACATCCTGCAGATCATGCGCCAGAACCGCAGGGTCGGTGATCGTCTGATCCGTCATCTTTTCAAGCGGGCCTGCGATGATCGAAGATTGAATATCGGCGGGCAGATAGGCCAGAACGGCCTTGGCCACCGCACCGGCATGCAACGGGATCGCAGACCCGACACTCTGAAAGACGCGCAGTCCTTCATGTGGACTCGGGATCTGCGCAACACAGACCACCTCCCGCCGGCCAACCTGATAGGAGGCGACGAGTGCAGTTTCCTGAGTTTCCTGCACGAGGCGTTCAAGTATCGGCATTGCCACCGCACCGATATCGAACTGGGTAGACGCCCGCTGACCGAGATCAATCGCCGCCGGGCCCAGCCCGTACGGGCCCTTTTTTTCAAGCTGCATCAGGTACCCGCGGTCACAGAAATACCGGACCAAACGGTTGATCGTCGACTTTGACACCCCCGTCGCCAATCCTAATTCCGCCTGGGTCCACATCGGCTTGTCCGGCGTGAACTGGTCGAGCACCTGAAATGCCTTACTCAAAAGGCCCACACCCGCCGTTGCTTTGTCAATGTGCATATCCCGCATTATGATATTAAAATACCACTATGTAAGATTATGAGGAAGTATAAATATTGCAGGGTCCCGATTGGCGATATAAACAGCCCCTGAAACCCGGGCTTTCTCCATATGTCAGCGTGAACTTTGGGATATCCGGATGTTTTTTCGTCGTGGGACGATGAATATCCACTATCCTATAATATGGTACGATGGATCATAATATAGAATCGATTTGTACCGCACACACTGGTATGCTCTTCTCAATCTTACTCCGCCCGGGCATTCAGCATATCTTCAGGGCAACAACCATCCGACAGGAGGCAAATGATGAAAAAAACGATTATCCGTACACTGGGTGTGGCGCTCGCCCTCACCTGCCTGCATACGACGGCATCTGCCGAAACGGTGCTGAAATTCGCGAGCTTCGTGCCGGCGAAATACGTTCTGCACGATCCGGTCTTCCAGAAATTCGCCGACGACCTGGCGAAGGAAACCAACGGCGAAGTAAAAATCAAAATTTACCCTGCCGGTGCACTCGGTAAGGGGCCGGTTGAGCAGTACCAGCGCGCCGTACGCCGCATCGCCGAAATTTCATATGGCCTTCCCGGATATACATCATCGGTCTTCCCGAAGACGCTTTTGATCGAGCTCCCCGGCGTTACCCAGGGACACCAGGATGCCACGAAGAAATTGTGGAAGGTGATGGATACGCACCTGCGCAAGGAATTCAAACGGACCCGCCCGCTGGCACTGTTCGTTACACCGCCCGCCGTGCTGATGATGCGCGACAAGGCCGTGAATAGCCTGGCCGACCTGAAAGGCCTGAAAATCCGCGCCTCGTCCAAATCCGCCGCCGCCATTCTGACGGCCTATGGTGCGACGCCGGTTCAAATGCCCGCCACGAAAGTCTACACGTCCATGAGCACGGGCGTCGTCGATGGTGCGCTGATGGGCACAGGTTCACTGCTGATTTTCAAGCTGATCGAACCGACCAAATACGTCACGATGGGTCTGCCGGAAATGCCGACAACGCTCTTCATGGTCATGAACGACCAGGCCTACCAGGAACTGTCGCCCAAGAACCGGGCCGCTGTCGACAAGCTGACCGGGCTGGAAATGAGCCTCCGGTCTGCCCGACTGGAAGCGAATTTCGGCGAAATCGGCCTGAAAAAATTCCGTGGACTGCCTGGCAAACAGGTCATCGAACTCTCTGCCGCAGCGCAGGCCGAGTTCGCGAAGGCCGCACAGAAAGGCGTCGCCGCCGTCCTCAAGGATATCGAGGGCAAGGGCGTGCCTGCGACGACCATCTACAACGCGATGAAAAACTGAACACCACGCGTTCAGAACAAGCGATAGAACAGGAAGGACCGCGGGCAACAGCATGAGGTCAGTAGACACTCTCTGCATGGGGCTCGCGGTTTTTTCCGGCCTGATTCTCGCCTCGATAATCGGCCTGACATTCACCGATGTCATTTTACGTTACATCTTCTCCGCGCCGATTTTCGGCGCAAGAGACCTTCTCGAGATGGGGATGGTCCTCGTCCTTTCTCTTGCTTTCCCGTTTACCTGGCGTGCCGGCGGCCACATCGTCGTCGATCTTCTTCCCGACTACCGTATCGCCACGCTGACAGTTCTTCGGGACCTGATCGTCCGCCTGTTCGGTATCGGTCTATTCGGCCTGCTCGCCTGGCAATGCTGGATCCGTGCCGATGACGCGGTCCTGTTTAACGAGGCCACGAATATGATCGAGATTCCCTTCAGCCCGTTTTTCATCGTGATTGCAGCAGCATCTGCTTGGCAGGTCGTCGTGCTGTGCGTCGAATGTGTTCGACTCGTCGCCGGTGCCTCGCTCAGCCTCACCGTGACATGGGCAGATGCACAGGAGGATACCCCGTCGTCCGATTGACGGGATTTTGACCATGGATCCAATTCTTGTCGGCATAGCGGGGCTCGTCCTGATCCTGGTTCTTATGAGCCAGCGCGTTCCCGTCGCGATGGCCATGATGGTCGTGGGTTTTATCGGGCTGGTTGTACTCAACAGCTGGCAGAGCGCCCTGGCGACGCTGGTGACCGAAACCTGGAGCACGTTGATCTTCTACGAGCTTATGGTCATCCCGTTCTTCGTGCTGATGGGCAACGTCGCCAGCATGTGCGGCATGAGCCGCGACCTTTACGGGGCTGCGAATGCCTGGGTCGGCTGGATGCGGGGCGGCCTGGCACACGGAACCGTTCTGGGGTGCACCGGCTTCGCAGCCCTATCAGGTTCATCAGTCGCCTCCGCGCTGACCATCGGGCGCGTCGCCCTGCCGGAGATGAAACGCTACGGTTATGACCGCCGGCTCGCTGCCGGCGCCGTCGCCGCCGGCGGCACGCTGGGCATTCTGATTCCGCCGTCCACGGGCTTCGTGATCTATGCCATCCTGACCGAGGAATCCATCGGCCGACTGTTCCTCGCCGGCGTAATCCCGGGGATACTGCTCGCCGGCATGTTCATGCTGACAATCTTTATTCAGGTCGCCTTCAAACCCGAAATCGGCCCTGCCGCCCGCCGCTATACCTGGCGCGAGAAGCGCATCGCCCTCGGCCGGGCGATGTCGATCCTGTTTATCATCTTCGTCTCTATCGGCGGCATATATGGCGGTGTGTTCACCCCTGTCGAAGCCGCCGCCGTGGGGGCGGTTCTCGCGGTTTTCTTTGCGCTTCTCCGCAAGCGGTTCTCCCCCGGAATTGTACACTCGGTCCTGCTGAACACGGTTAACACATCGGTGATGATCTATTTCATCATCATCGGCGCCGCGATCTTCTCACCCTTCCTGGCCCTGACCCAAATTCCAGACAGCCTTGCCGCCGCTTTGACCGGCTATGACCTCGGTCCGGTCACATTGCTGTTTATCGTTCTGATCGCCTTCATCGCACTCGGCACATTCCTCGATGGTTTTGCGATGATGGTGCTGATCCTGCCGATCGTGCTGCCAATAATCGAACAATCGCAGGTGCCCGCTTTTCTAGAACTACGGCCGGATTCAAGCGATTTCAATGTCTGGTTCGGGGTGATCATGGTCATCATTCTGGAAATGGCGCTGATCAGCCCGCCGGTCGGCATGAACGTCTTCGTCGTAAAGGGCGTCGCCCCGGACGTGCCGATGCGCGACATCTATATTGGCATCCTGCCATTCTGGATTGCGATGATGATATGCCTCGTGATCCTCGTCGCGTTCCCGCAGATATCCCTGTTTCTACCCAACACGATGTTGAATTGACCCGACAGGTCAGGAAACGGAAACATCTTCGAGAACGACAATAGCCGCCCGCGCGCCCTCGGAAATTACGACAGAAAGATCAGTCTCTCCCTCAAAGATTGCTGTCTCCTGCTCACTGAGTGTCTCAAGCGTCCCAGCCGCGACGCTTGCTGTGCAGGCG
>CAJQLI010000323.1 GCA_905479125.1 uncultured Alphaproteobacteria bacterium
CCCGGCCGCAATCGCTGACGTGGCGGCGGACGACCTCGCCTGGCTTTTCTATACGTCCGGCACAACCGGTCGCCCCAAGGGCGCGATGCTGACGCACAAGAACCTGCGGGCAATGAACGACGCCTATTTCGCCAATGTCGACAACATCACAGCGGAGGATTGCGTCATCCACGCGGCTCCCTACAGCCACGGATCCGGCCTTTATATGCTGCCCCATGTCGAACGCGGTGCCTGCCAGGTTATCCCGGCATCCGGCGGGTTCGATCCCGAAGAAGTCTTTGCCCTGCTCCGGGTCTGGAAAGGTGCCACGTTCTTTTTCGCGCCCACGATGGTTACCCGCCTGATCAACACCCCCGGTCTCGCTGCGGCAGACACGTCGAACCTGAAGACAATCGTCTATGGCGGTGCTCAATGTATGCCGAAGACTGCCTGAAGGCACTGGACCTGCTTGGCCCGAAGCTGGTGCAGATATACGGTCAGGGTGAATCCCCGATGACGATCACAGCGCTGTCCCGCGCGGTGCACATCGAACGGGACCACCCGCACTATCACGACCGCCTTGCCTCGGTCGGCCCTGCACAAAAAGGAGTGGAGGTGCGGATCACGGACGAGGAGGATAACGACCTGCCACTCGGCGAAATTGGTGAAATACTGGTTCGCGGTGATGTGGTCATGAAAGGCTACTGGCAGAACCCGGACGCAACATCAGCATCGCTTCGCGGCGGCTGGCTCCATACCGGCGACATGGGCGCGCTGGATAAAGACGGCTTCCTGACGCTGAAAGACCGGTCCAAGGACGTGATCATCTCCGGCGGATCGAATATCTATCCCCGCGAGGTAGAGGAAATCCTGCTGCGCCATGACGGCGTGCTCGAATGCTCGGTTATCGGTCGGCCTCACCCCGACTGGGGTGAAGAAATCATCGCCTTCGTGGTGCCTAAACCCGACGCGGAGGTCCGCGAAACGGATCTCGACGCGCTCTGTCTCGAACACATCGCGCGCTTCAAGCGCCCCAAGGCATACCGGATGATCGATGCCCTGCCGAAGAACAATTACGGCAAGGTGCTGAAAACCGATTTGAGAAACCAGGTTTAAGCCCCTTACATCCCCCGGCACTGCCCATCGGTTGACCTGACCATTCACCCCGGTATGGTCAAAGCATCAAAAAATGACTTTGAGCGAGCGCCATTTCCGGCGTCCGCACCGGGGCAAAACAGGCGGGCCTGAACAAATACCCTGCCGATCTCCGGTTACCTGATACGTCCATTCCCGGACAACACCGCAATCCTGATTGCGGACCATGCTGGTCAAACTGGCTGGTTTACCCAGGTTTTTCGAAGTTCAATCACACCTATCCCCGACGCCGTCACACGCTGACAATGGGGAAAAAATCGGGGGCAAGGGCGATGAATTCAGCAGGAAACGGAAAGAAGGAACGGGCCACCGTTTCAAAAACCGGTTTTTTCACCGGCGTCCATGGTGGGATGGGGCTCGCGTCCAAGGGGATGGTTCTTGCGTTCGTTGTTTTCACCGCCCTTAACGTAGAACTCGCGAATGACATCTATTCCGCTGTCCGCAGCTGGATAGAGACGACGCTCGCCTGGTACTACATCGGCGCCGTCACGTTCATGCTGTTCACCTGCCTGTTTCTGATGTTCAGCCGGTACGGCACCATCCGGCTGGGCGACGACGACTCCCGCCCCGAATTTTCGAATTTCTCATGGTTCGCCATGCTGTTCTCGGCAGGGGTCGGCATTGGCCTGCTGTTTTTCTCCATCGCCGAGCCGTTGTTCTACTTCGACAACTCGATGCCCTGGAAATACCCGAACAATCCGCTCGCAGATCATGCCGGCGTCACAGAACTGTCCCAGCAGCGTGCCGCTCACGCGATGCGGGTGACCTACTTCCATTGGGGTTTCCATGGCTGGTCGATCTACGTGATTGTCGGGCTTTGTCTCGCCTATTTCGGTTTCCGCAAAAAGCTGCCCTTCACCCTGCGCTCCGCACTTTATCCCGTGATCGGCGACCGGATATACGGCCCGATCGGGCACGCGGTCGATCTGCTGGCGGTGTTCGGCACCGTGTTCGGTGTCGCAACCTCGCTCGGCCTCGGCGTCAGCCAGATGGCGGCGGGGCTGAATGTCCTGTTCGGGATCGACCCCGGGGTCACAACACAGGTCATCCTGATCGCCTGTATCTCGGTCGTCGCGACGGCTTCGGCCGTCTCCGGCGTCGGTAACGGCATCCGTATCATTTCCGAATGGAATATTTATCTCAGCATCGTGCTGGTCGCGTTCTTCCTGTTTGGCGGGCCGACCCAGTGGCTGATGGGCTTTTTCATCACCAGCATCGGCGATTACCTCTGGAACGTTATCCCGATGGGCTTCTGGACAGCCGCAACGCCGGGCGACGCCGCCTGGCAGGGTGGCTGGACCATCTTCTACTGGGGCTGGTGGATATCCTGGGCACCCTTCGTCGGTATGTTCATCGCGCGGATTTCGCGTGGCCGGACCATCCGTGAATTCATGGTCGGGGCGATGTTCGTTCCCACCACGATCGCCTTTTTCTGGCTCTGCATATTCGGTGGCAGTGCGCTCCATATGGAGCTCAACGCGACCGGCGGCGTCGGGACGGCAGGTGTGCTGGACATTGTCAAAGCGTGGAATCTCCCCAATGCACTGTTTGGCACGATCGAGCGGGTCACCGACCTTTCATGGCTGAACTGGTCAATGTCGGCCCTTGCAACGCTCCTGCTGGCGACGTGGTTCATCACGTCTTCGGATTCGGGAACGCTGGTGATCACCACGATGCTGTCGATGGGTGATGACAATCCGCCGGTCAGGTTCCGCATCAT
The DNA here is from genome assembly GCA_905479125.1 of uncultured Alphaproteobacteria bacterium. Lineage (GTDB taxonomy): Bacteria > Pseudomonadota > Alphaproteobacteria > MPNO01 > UBA830 > CAXBCP01. Next base: position 2,855 of record CAJQLI010000323.1, read on the forward strand.
CTGGGGCCTGGGTGAAGGCTTCGTGGCCGCCGTCCTGCTCCTTGCGGGCGGGCTAAAGGCGCTCCAGACCGCCGCGATAGCGGCCGCCCTGCCCGTCAGTATCATCATGCTGGTGATGGCGTACGGATTGCTGAAATCGTTGCGGGAGGACTCAAGTGCCGTCGAAGGTCATGATCCGTCCGTGGGCGCTGAAACGATCGCCGCGGAATAGCCCGCCGCGATCTGACACGGCGCTATCAGATGGATGCCGTCAGAACTGAGCAGGTCCTGACGGCAGTCCGAGCGTCACGCGGCCGTAGAGCGCGCCGACCGCATCCCAGTTCATGCTGATATGGGCGGAACCCGCATGGGTATCGCGCCAGTAGCGCTGAATGCGACCGGTCTTGAACAGCCCGCCCCCGCCGCTGGCCGCAAAAATAGCATCCACCGCCTGCACCGAAAGCCGGGCGGCGTACCCCCAGTCGCCCTTGTTACGGGCACGTTGATCGATCGTGAGTTCACGGCCCGACGACACGGTCTCCATAATATCTTTCAGATCGCGGTCGACCAGCAGCCGCGCGGAATCCACAGCGGCCATCGCCTCCCCCAGCTTCAGCTGGATACCCGGCAATTCCGCCATCGGCGCAGGCTTCGACAAGGCCGCACCACGCGTTATGCGGCCTTTCGTGAGGTCGATAAATTCGTCGATAGCGCCCTGCGCCATCCCCATGATGGGGGCGACAAGACTGCATGACATCGCCGCAAAGAGCGGGATGCGGTATAGCGGTCCGTCATTTACCGCAGCCCCGGGCGGGTTGCCGGTCATGGTTTCTTCTATGGGTAACAACCTGTATTCAGGCACAAACAATTCGTTGCACATAATGTTCTTGGATCCGGTGCCGGAGAGACCGACGACGTTCCAGTTATTCTCCATGTCGAATTCGGATGTCCGCACGAGGGCATAAGCCTTTCCATCCGGCTCGCCCTCGACTGCCGCCGGGATCGTGACGCCGACGATCGTCCAGGCGCAGTTATCAACGCCCGAACAGAACATCCACTTGCCCGTCAGGCTGTAGCCGCCATCAACCGGCGTCACGGTACCTGTGGGCGTAAACGAAGCAGCCAGCACCGCGCCGGGATTTTCCCCCCAGACATCGTCCTGCGCCCGCTCCGGATACATACCGAGAAACACGTGATACATCGCGGTCACCGAGTTCACCCAACCGACCGAACCACAACCGCGCGCGATTTCGAACCCGACCTCGGCAAACGTATCAAGCCCGTATTCAAATCCGCCATATCGGCGGGGCAGCAAAATCTTGAAAATTTCCGCGTCACGGATCGCGCCGAAAATTTCTGCGGAAACGCGGCCGTTCGCCTCGGTTTCCTCCTGACGCTCTCTGATCATCGGCACAAGCGACTGCGCTCTGCGGACGAGTTCCGACGGCGATACAGTTACAGGCGTCATTTCAGCCGTGCTTTCAGACGTGGATGTTTCGATCGTATCCGGCATGGTCTGCTCCCCCGCTACCCGTCCGCGAATGCCGCAAACGTTGCTTCCGTTGAAACGGTATCAGCCGATGCCCGGCGGCACAATGCCGCCTCTGAAAACCCCCCGGATACTAACGGCCATCTAGTCGCCGTCATCCATCCTGAAATCGGGTTCCGTCTTGAACTTCTCCGCGATGAAATCGATATAGGCCCGCACCTTGGCGGAAACGTTACGCGTATACGGGTAGACCGCGTAGACCGCCGAATCCGTGTGGCGCACCTTGGCATGATAGTCCGTCAGTATCACCTTGGCATCGTCGCGCTGGATATCCTTGCCGACAACCCAGGACGGCAGGAGCGCGATACCGCCGCCGTTCAGCATTGCGGCATTGATGGCCTCGACATTATTGGACAGCAGGTTCCCCCGCACGCTGATATCCGTGACCTTGCCGGTCTTCTTGTTTTCAAGGTCCCAATGGCTCTCGCCCGGATTGATACGAAACTGGAAGCAATTGTGATCCATCAGGTCTTCAGGAGTCTTGGGCTCCCCGTGCTTTTCGAGATAGGCCGGGCTCGCGACCAGTAATCGCTGGATGCCGCTCAGCTTGCGGGCGATAAAGCTCGTATTGGTCAGCCCGCCGACGCGAATAGCCAGATCGGCGCCTTCTTCTATCAGATCGACAAAGTGATCGGTCACCTGAAGCTCGACCGACAACTCCGGGTAACGGTCGAGAAACTCGGGCAATGTAGTCGCGATATAGCGCCGTCCGAACACAACCGGAATATTGATCCGCAATGTGCCGCGGGGTTCATCCTGCAACTCGGTAACGGCGGCATTCGCCTCATCGATGTCCGAGATAATTCTCTCGGTATGCCCGCGATAGATCTCACCGGCCTCGGTCAGGTGCAGCTTGCGGGTAGTGCGGTTGAACAGGCGCGTCCCGAGCTGGTCTTCCAGCCCGCTGATCTGGCGCGAAACCGATGACGGCGCCAGCCCGATTGCCCGACCGGCAGCAGAGAAACTGCCCGTTTCCGCCACTTTGTTAAAAAGCTTCATCCCCGTAAGCGTATCCATGAGTCCCCCTCGGAATGATCAAAATTGGATTATGCATATTACGCACAAATCATTGCCGATATAAGCCTATTATCTTCGCAGTCAACACAAACCACTTTCTCATCAACAGCGACACACCTGTCGCTCCGCAAACAAGGAGAAAGAGAATGTCCAGCAACCTGTACCTGTTCGACCCCAAGCAATCCCGTAACGAGATTCCGGAAAAGCCACTTGCCGATATCATGCGCGACGCCGATATCGCCCGGGCAGAGGTGAGCGCCCGGATATTCAGGGGCCTGGTATCCAGGATTTCCGCCCTCTTCCAGGGCCGGAAACAGGCAAATAACACCAGCGCGGCTGCCAAACCGGCTGTGATTCCGGCTGCGGCACAGGCCAACGAGGATCGTCTTGCCGCCTGACGGTATACCACTACCGTTAACCGAAACGCCCGCCAAACTGGCGGGCGTTTCTATTTAATATCAATAGCTTGCAAGCACTTCACTTGGAAGATGGATAAAACAGCTGGATGTCGGAGACCGTGTAGGCGGCGATCGCTGCCTGACCTTCGCTCCCGGTCAACCAGGAGATAAACGCCCGACCGCCCACCGCGTTCACATGAGGATGCCGCGTCGGGTTCACCAGAATGACTCCATATGGATTGAACAGGCGCTTGTCGCCTTCAACCAGAACCTTGAAATCCCGCCGGTTGCCAAAACCGATCCAGGTCGCCCTGTCGGTCAGGGTATAGGCCCCCATACCGACGGCCGTATTCAGGGTTGCACCCATTCCGCTGCCCGCTTCGCGATACCATGCCCCGCTTGAACCGGACGGATCGATCCCGGCTGCCCGCCACAGGGCGCGTTCCTTGATATGCGTTCCGCTGTTATCCCCGCGCGACACAAAAGGCGCTTCTGCCCCCGCAATTCCGGCCAGAGCAGCAGGTGCGTCCCTGCCCCCGGTGATACCCGCCGGGTCATCAGGCGGGCCGATAATGACAAAATCGTTGTACATCACATCCTGTCGCTCGATGCCGAAACCGTCGGCGACGAAGCGGTCTTCGGCTGCACGGGCATGAACCAGCAGGACATCGCCATCACCGTTTCGCCCGTTTTTCAGCGCCTGCCCGGTCCCCACCGCAACGACGCGCACCTCAATTCCGGTTTTTTCCCGGAATTTCGGCAAAATGGCATCAAACAGACCCGAATTCTGTGTTGATGTCGTCGATTGCACGATGATGAAACCGCGATCAGCCGCCGTCGCTGCACTACATGATACCAACAGGCCTAAACCGACGAGATGCAACCATCTTCTAAACAACGATCTCTCCCTTCAGATAGGCCCTTGCCGCATCAGATTGCGGGTCACTGAAAAACGATTCTGCCCCGCCGGATTCAACAAGCCGCCCCCGATGAACAAAGGCGATTTCATGCCCAAGCCTTCGGGCCTGACCGATATCGTGGGTCACCAGCACTATCGCCGTCCCCGCAGCGTTCGCTTCAATCAGAAGTGATTCAATCTGTTGTACCGAGGCCGGATCGAGACTCGCCGTCGGCTCATCGAGGAACAGGACATCCGGTTTTCCGGCAAGCGCCCGTGCCACGACGAGGCGCTGCTGTTCGCCGACGGAAAGCAGGCGCGCCGGAACACGCCGCCGATCCGCCAGCCCTGCACGGTGCAGCGCGGATTCGGCGGCCTCCTTCAGCTCACCAGGCCCGGCGCCCTGCCATTTCAGGGCATATCGGACATTTGCCTCCACAGACCGGCGCAGAAGAACCGGACGCTGGAACACCATCGCCTGGCGCTGACGCAGGGTGCGTCCACGCAGCTCCGCGCCAACCGACCAGTCAATTTTACCCGATGTCGGGACGATCAGCCCGTGGAGCAATCGGAGCAGCAGGCTCTTGCCCGCCCCATTCGGACCGAGAACCACCGTGAAGGAGCCGGGCACGACCGATATTGACAGATCGTCGATCAGAACAGTCCCGTTGACCTCATAGCGAAGGTTCCGGGCAGCCAGCGGCAAAATGGAATCAGACATTCCTGCTCCGTCCCGCAACACCGCCGAGGCCCGACACGGCCCCATTCACCACAAGTGAAATGCCGACCAGAACAATCCCGAGCCCGAGCGCCAAAGCGAGGTTCCCCTTGGATGTCTCCAGGGCAATTGCCGTGGTCATCATCCGCGTCAGATGATCGATATTCCCGCCGACAATTATCACTGCCCCGACTTCGGCTACCGCCCGGCCGAACCCCGCAAGGGCGACGGTAATCAGGCTGTAGCGTGCGTCCCACAACAGTGTGCGGACAAGGCCCAATCCCCGGACACCGAGGGATTTGAGCGCCTCGTCATATTCACGATGAAGGTCTTCAACGACCTGGCGGGTTAAGGCAGCGACGACCGGCGTCACCAGGATGGTCTGCGCAATGATCATCGCCGTCGGTGTGTAAAGCAGGCCGAGCACGCCGAGCGGGCCCGCGCGTGACAGCATCAGATAGACAGCGAGCCCGACGACCACCGGCGGCAGACCCATCAATGCGTTGAGCAGAACGATAATCGCGCCCCTGCCAGGAAACCGCGTCACCGCAACAACTGCCCCCAGCGTCATCCCGATGGCGCAGGCAATCGCAACAGCAGTCACACTCACCGACAGCGACAGGCCGACGATCTCGAACAGATCTGCGTCACCTGACAAAATCAGGTTTGCGGCGAGCGAGAACGCCGCCTGAATATCGCCCATTTACGCTTGCACCGACTGGATTATCCAGCCAGCAACCTAGCGGAAACGGAACGTTTTGCGGAGCCTCCAATTCATGCGGCGACCGCCCAGCAAAATTGAAGATTTGCCGAGTCGCCACCTAATGTAGAGTCTAGATGGATAACAACTGATTGCGCGAGGAACCCGCCATGAAAATCGATGTCTTCAACCACGTATTTCCAACCGAGTTTTTCGAGAAGGTCGATGGGCTCATGCCCGATGCCGCGGTAAAGCGCTGGAAATCCATGGACACGATTCACAACATGGATGCGCGGCTGCGCATGCTGGACGAGTTCGACGATTACCAGCAGATCATCTCGATGTCCCAGCCGCCGATCGATTCCATCGCGGGACCCAATGACAGCCCTGCCCTGACACGGGTCGCCAATGACGGCATGGCGCGAATCTGCCGCGAACATCCCGATCGCATGCCGTGGTTTATCGCATCCCTGCCGATGAACAACACCGAAGCGGCCATCGCGGAGGTCGACCGGGTGATCGACGAGCATGGTGCGGTCGGCTTCCAGCTTTTCACCAACGTCAACAACAAGGCGCTGGACCATCCGGAATTCCGGGATATTTTCGGGAAGATCGCCCAGCGCGGCAAAACCATCTGGCTGCATCCTACGCGGCCGGCCACACATCCTGACTACCTGACTGAAGACAGGTCTTTCTTCGAAATTTTCTGGGGCTTCGGCTGGGCGTATGAAACAAGCGCAGCGATGGCCCGCATCGTCTGTTCGGGCATGTTTGACGAGATTCCGAACCTGCGGATCATCGCCCATCACTGGGGGGCCTATACGCCCCATGCGGAAGGCCGATTCACGCCGAGCTGGGAAAGCCGCAACGCCGAGATGGGTGACGGCAAGTCATTCCGCGACACGCTGAAAAAGCCGATGATCGATTACTTCAAGGACTTCTACGGCGATACCGCCATGTTCGGCGCACAAGCCGCGAGCCAGGCCGGTCTCGATTTCTTCGGTGCCGACCATTCGTTCTTCGCCACCGACTGCCCCTATGACGAAGAAGGCGGCGCCCGCCTGATCCGGTCGACAATCGACGTGATCGCAAATCTGCGGTGCAGCGAAGAAGACCGAATCATGATGTTCGAATCCAACACGAAGAAGATGATTGGCGTCTGACGGAACGGAATAGCGCCGTCAGAAATCGGCGGTCTCAAACCGCTCGGCGAGGAAGGCAATGAACGCCTGTACCTTTCTCGCCGGAAACCTGTTTGGCGGCGATACCGCGTAGACCGACAGTTCGGGCAGCCGGTACTGCTCCAGCACAGGGACGAGAACACCCGCCTGAATATCTTCCCGCACCAGGAAGTTCGGCAAAAACGCGATCCCCAAATTCTGGCGCGCCGCCTGCAGAAGAACCTCACCATTATTCGCCTTTAACGGCCCGGACACCTTTACCGACGTCGCACCGTTGGGTCCGAATATCGGCCATTCGAGTCCGGAGGCAAGATAGCTGTAGCTCAGGCATTGATGACCGGAGAGGTCCTGCGGCTTTGTCGGCACTCCTTTGCGTTCAAGGTATTCGGGTGTCGCGGTCATCACACACCGGACGCCGGATAACCGCCGCGCAATCAAACTGCTATCGGCGGATTGTGCAATCCGGATTGCGATATCGAAACCTTCTTCGATGAGGTCGGTGAAGCGATCATTCAGGGTCAACGAGATGCTCAGTTCGCGATATTCGCTCAGGAAATCGGACACAGCAGGTCCGAGATGGGCGACCCCGAACGACATGGGCGCACTCACCTTGAGCGTACCCCGCGGTTCCGAATGCAACTGCTCAACCAGCAGGTCCGCCTCCTCGACTTCGGCAAGGACCCGTTTGCACCTTTCGTAATACGCCTCCCCCACTTCGGTCACGCTGACACGGCGGGTTGTGCGATTCAATAAACGCGCCCCGAGGCTCTCTTCAAGCTGGATCACCTGTTTGCTCACCGAAGCCCGTGATATCCCGAGATGGCTGGCAGCAGCACTAAACCCTTCAAACTCCACAACATTTGTAAAAACTTCCATCGCAGAAAGCCGATCCATGTCGCCCCCCTATTGTCAATAATTAGTAGACAATCATGTCCAATTTTTTGTGATTTTCAAAGCGGTATTACATAGGTTATCGTCTGCACAACCTGCCCGGTCCGTTAATACGAACCACGTCTCAGGAGGACGATTAAAAGATGAAAGCACTTACTGGATTGGTAATCGGCGCATTCGCGCTGACTGCCCTAACAACAACAACGCCCGCACTCGCCGACGGCCATGGCCACAAGCTTATGGAACAGGTCGAGATGAAGGTTGAAAACAAGGCACATGCCGGAGCCATCGCGAAGCGGCGCATGGCGATGCGCGCCATCGGCGGCAACATGAAAACCATCGGCGGATACCTTAAAGCCAATAAAGGTACACCGGCTGATGTCGCGAAAAGCGCGACGGCCATTGCGAACATCGCGAAAGTCGTGCCCGGATTGTTTCCGGCCGGCACAGGCCTGACACGCTACCCTGCCGTTACCGGAGCAAAGCCTGAAATCTTCGCAGACAGCGCAGGTTTCAAGAAAGCTTCCATGATGATGGCATCCGCTGCAGAGAACCTTGCGAAGGTTGCTGCGGCACCGAATGTCGGAAAGAAAGAAATCGGTATGGCCTTCGGCGGTCTCGGCAAAAGCTGCGGCTCATGCCACAAGGTTTACCGCAAAAAACTCAAAAAGTAGCACACAAGCGTCACCGCGACGACGCCTGACAAACTTTCGACAAACGAGAGCCCCCGCCTTCCCGGCGGGGGCTCTTTCTTTTTGGAATACGCACACCGGTTTCAGTGGATGCCGATAGCCCTGACGCCATCGACCCGGTATGTTCAGGGCGACAAATAAAAGAACAGGAAGACCCCGATGCAGGATACATTTGGCGCGTTTATGGATGGCCCACCGGTGACAATCGAGGGAAAGGCCGGTGGCCCGCTCTCCGGTCTCCGGTTTGCGGCCAAGGATGTTTTTGATGTCGCCGGTCATCCGACCAGCAACGGCCAGCCTGTATGGCCCCAAACCCACCCTTTGCCGACGCAGAATGCCGGTGCGGTCCAACAGCTTCTCGATGCCGGCGCAAGCCTGTATGGCAAAACGGTCTGCGACGAGATGTGTTATAGCCTCGCCGGCGATAACGCGCATTACGGCGCGCCGATCAATCCGGCCGCCCCCGACCGTGCGGTTGGCGGCTCGTCATCCGGTTCAGCCTCCGCTGTTGCCGGCAGTCTCGTCGACTTCGCCCTGGGCACGGATTGCGGTGGATCCGTCCGTTGCCCCGCAAGTTTCACCGGACTCTATGGTCTACGTCCAACCCATGACCGGGTTGATCCGTCAGGCGTGGCGCCGCTCGCCGGTTCTTTCGACGTTGTCGGCTGGTTTGCCCGCGACGCCAGGCTCTTTGCCGATGTCGGCAGCGTTCTCCTTGTCGGTGACACCCGGGCAATAAAGCCGAAACGCGCCCTTATCGCGCTGGACGCATTCTCCCGCATGCCCGAAGGAGAGCGTGAATCCGCAGCAGAAGCAGCCCACCAGGCGGTGGAAAAGCTCGGCCTGGAAAGCACCCCGGTCGAAGTTGCACCGGAAGGACTGGATCGCTGGTTTACGGCTTTTCGCCATTTGCAGGCGCTTGAGATCTGGGGCAACCATGCCGACTGGATTACCCAGAACAATCCCTCCTTCGGTCCCGGGGTAAAAGAACGCTTCGCCTATGCTGCCACGCTGACGGATACGGATCGTGCCGAACATCAGCCAATCCGGGATATTGCGCGTGCGCGCGTCGCAGAGCTCCTTGGCGGTGGCGATGCTGTCATCGTGATGCCGACGGCGCCGGTCAGCCCCAAACGGGATGCCAGCAATGAAGAAGTAGAGGATTTTCGAGCCCGGACAATGGGCCTTACCTGCATTTCCGGCCTGTCGGGGTGTCCGCAGATAAGTCTGCCCCTGGCCGAGGCCGGCGCCCCGCTGGGTATCTCCCTGCTTGCGGCACATGGCGGTGATGAAGCCCTGCTCGACATGGCCGTAACGCTCGCTTCCTAAAACGGTTCTCGGGACTCGGTGTCGGCTGTATACTCGGGGAGTCCGGCGACACCTCATTAACAGTAATATTCGAAAGGTCTTAATTATGAGCCGTGGATTCAAGATAGTCGGCGGCATTCTCGCCGTTGTCGTCGTGGCGATCGTGGGCGTGGTCGTCTTTATTTACTCAAATCTCGATTCCATCGTGAAGGATGCGGTTGAGGAATACGGTCCTCAATACACCGGCGTCAGCGTCAAACTGGCGAAGGTCGAGCTGTCGCCGGAGAATGGCGAAGGAAAACTGACCGGTCTGGTTGTCGGGAATCCCAAAGGTTATCTGACGGATTCAGCGTTCAAGCTCGGCAGCATATCGATGAACATCGATATCTCCAGCCTGACCAGCGACACCATCATCATTAAATCCATCGTGATCGACAAACCTGAAATCACTTATGAATTCGGCGATGGCGGCAGCAATGTCGACGTAATCGGCAAGAACGTCGAAAAAGCTGCAGGCGGCGGCGGTGCCAAGGAAGAAAAGAAAAGCGAAGAACCCGGCAAGAAGATGATCATCGAAAGCCTGATCGTCAGTAACGGCAATGTCTCCGTCAGCCATCCGCTGCTCCAGGGCAAGAAACTGGGGTCCGGCCTGCCGACCATTCGACTGAAGGATATCGGCAAGGACAAAAAGGACGGCGCTTCGCCGGCCGAGGTTGTTGACACGATCATGAACGCGATCGAAAAACAGGTCGGTGCCTCCGTTGGCGGACTGAACGTCGACGGCATGGTGAAAGACCTGACCAAGGGCGTCGAAGACGCTGCCAAAGACGCCCTGAAAAACGTCACCGGCGGAGCCGACGGCGCAACGAAGGGCGTCGAAGACGCTGCCAAGGGTGCAGGCGACAGCCTGAAAAAGCTCTTCGGCAAATAGCTCTCGCTGAAGTTACAAACGGAAACGGCCATCCCGACGGGGTGGCCGTTTTCTTTTGCCCTGCGGGCGGTAAGATAGCCGACAACCACCACTTCAGCTGACACTGATGAAAGCCATCCAATACAGCCGCTATGGCGGCCCGGAAGTTCTCGACCTGGTCGATTTACCCGCCCCGGTACCCGCACCGGACGAGGCGCTGATCGCCGTTCGTTGTGCCAGCGTCATACCCGGTGACTGGAAAGTCCGCGCGGGGCATCTCCAGGAAATGTTTCCTCTAGACCTCCCCACAACCCCCGGGCGCGACGGCGCAGGTATTGTCGTTGCGACGGGCGCGGACTGCGATTGGACCGTCATCGGCGAAGAACTCTGCTTCGTCACCGAACATGTTGAGCCCGGCAGTTACGCCGAAATGGTCGCCCGCCCCCGCGGCATGACCGTTCCGAAACCGCCGGACATCGATTTCGCCGAGGCCACAGCAATAATTCACGCAGGCGTCTGCGCATGGATCGGACTGATAGAAACCGCGGAGATCACGGCTGGTCAGAACGTTCTGATCCATGCCGGAGCCGGCGCGATCGGCGGCATGGCCGTGCAGATCGCAAAATCCGTCGGATGCCATGTTTCGGCGACCTGCAGCGCTGCAAATACAGACTACGTCCGGGGGCTCGGCGCCGACAGGGTGATCGCCTATGACAAGGATGATTTCGCAGAAATCCTCACCGGCCAGGATATCGTCTTTGATCTTGTCGGCGGCGACATTCACGAACGTTCATGCCGGGTTCTGAAAAAAGGCGGCAAAATCGTCTGGCTGATCGCGTCACCGTTCAAAGATGTCAGCACCGATTACGGTGTTATCTGTAAACAGGCACTGATCCATGACAGCCGCGATACCCTCGAGAGGGTCACAGAGGCTGTCGAAAAGGGCATACTGGCCCCTCAGGTAAGCCGCCGCATGCCGATGGCGCAGGCGGCAGACGCTCACAGGATACTCGAACGCGGCGAAAACAGCCGTGGAAGAATAATTTTGGAAATCAGGGAGTAGAAAGACGTTGGAAACGACAATGGAACGGGGAAGCATCGGCGATGCCGTGCTTCGCAAGGAAGACCGCAAACTTCTTCTCGGCAATGGCCGCTTTGTGGATGACATACATGTCGCCGGAGAACTTCACGCGGTGTTCGTCCGCTCCCCGCACGCCCATGCGGATATCGCCTCGATCGACACCTCCGTAGCGGCAGCGTTACCCGGCATTGTCAGCATCCTGACCGGTACGGACATGGAAGCTGATGGTCTCGGTGAAATCCCTTTCATGTGGGTCATGAATAATTCAGACGGCTCGCCGATGAACCAGCCGAAACGCTGGGGCCTTGCCCGCGACCGCGTCCGTCACGTCGGCGAACCGGTTGCGGTCGTTATCGCCGACAGCGTCGCCGAGGCAAATGATGCCGCCGAAGCCGTTATGGTAGATTACACCCCCCGCCCGGCTGTGACGTCCGCACGTGCCGCGCTGGAGCCCGCTGCACCGCTATTGCACGACGATGCACCGGGTAACCGGATCTATACATTTGGACGTGGCAATGCCGATGCGGCCGATGCAGCTATCGCCGGCGCCGCTCACGTCATCGAGATCGAAATCGTCAATAACAGAATTGCCTGCGCCGCGATCGAAACGCGCGCATGTCTGGCTGTCCCCGACCCGGCCTCGAGCATGGTAACCCTGTACGACGCGACGCAAGCGCCCCACCTGATACGCCGCTCGATCACCGAAGCTCTGGGCATGGACCTCGCCGACCTCCGTGTTATCGCACCCGATGTCGGCGGCGGGTTCGGAACCAAGGGCAAACACTACCCGGAAGAGACCATCCTTACCTGGGCCACCCGGCGCCTTTGCCGTCCCGTCCGCTGGACGTCGACACGCTCGGAAGCCTTCATCTCCGACACCCAGGCCCGTGATCACCTTACAACCGCGACACTCGGCGTCGACGAGGACGGTCATTTTGTCGGCCTCCGGGTCAACACGCTGGCAAATGTCGGCGCCTATATCTCGACCTTCGGCGCCAGTATCCCCGGGGCGATTTATTCCGCCCTGCTCGCAGGTGTATACAAAACGCCTGCTATTCACATCGATGTGACGACCGTTCTCACCAACACCGTCCCGACGGACGCCTATCGCGGTGCCGGCCGGCCGGAAGCATGTTACGTGCTGGAACGACTGGCCGATGCTGCTGCCGCCAGGCTCGGGCTTGACCGTGCGGAAATCCGCCGCCGCAACCTGATCCCCGTCGGGGCCATGCCCTACGCCACCCCGATTGGTCCGGTTTATGACAGTGGCGACTTCCCCAACATCATGGAGAAACTTCTCGCCGCAGCGGACTGGGACGGCTTCGCCGCCCGCCGAACAGAAAGCGAAGCACGCGGCAAGCTGCGGGGCATCGGACTTGCGATGTATGTCGAAACGTCGGGCGTTGCCCCCTCTAAAATGGCCGGCATGATGGGCGCACGTATCGGGTTTTTCGAAAGCGCGGAAATCCGTATCGACAGTGGCGGCAGCGTTCGCCTTCTCGCCGGGACCCACAATCATGGCCAGGGCCACGACACTACCTATGCCCAGATTATCGCCAGCAAGCTCGGTCTGCCTTTCGAAAAGGTCACCGTGATCGAAGGCGACACGGAAGCCGTGCCCATGGGCACAGGCACATTCGGGTCACGGTCAATCGCGGTCGGCGGGTCAGCAATTGCCGTTGCTGCGGACAAGGTCATCGAGAAAGGCCGCAAACTCGCCGCCTTTATCATGGAGGCTGCCGAAGAAGACGTCTCCTTTGCCGACGGGATCTACGCCATTGCAGGCACCGACCGTCATATGACCATCGGTGAAATCGCAAGCGCGGCCAATCTCGGTCACGTTATGCCTCCCGGCATGGAGGCCGGCCTGAACGAAACCGCCTTTTATGATCCGTCAAATTTCGCGTATTCGAATGGCGGCCATGTCGTCGAGATCGAGATCGACCGCGATACCGGTGAAATCGAATTCCAGCGCTATTACGTCGTCGACGATATCGGCACCGTCATCAACCCGATGATCGTCCATGCCCAAATTCACGGCGGGCTTGCCCAGGGTATCGGTCAGGCACTGACCGAAAGCGCCGCGTACGATCCAGATAGCGGCCAGATACTTGCAGGCTCGTTCCTGGATTACTGTATGCCCCGCGCCGACGATTTCATCGCGTTCGAAGGCGAACTGGATGAATCCCAGCCCTGCACTCACAATCCGCTTGGTGCGAAAGGCTGCGGCGAATCCGGCTCCATCGGTTCCCCGGCCGCGCTCGTCAGCGCGGTTCTCGATGCCCTCGGCCCAATGGGCGTCACCGATATCGAAATGCCACTGACGCCACTGCGATTGTGGGAAACAATCAGGCGAGCAGAAACCGCATGAAGTACCGGGCCGGAATCGATATAGGCGGCACGTTCACCGACCTCGTCCTGATGGGCGAAGACGGCTCTCTGCATGCGGAGAAGCTGCTGACGACACCTGACGATTTCGGCCGCGGCATAGCCGAGGGTCTTGCAACCTCGCTCGCAACCATCGGCGCCGCGCCGGATGATATCGAGGTCATCGTCCATGGCACCACGGTCGCGACGAACGCCATTCTCGAAGCCAAGGGCGCACGGACGGGCCTGATTACGACCGCCGGTTTCAGGGATGTGCTGGAGCTCCGCCGGCTGCGCATTCCCGAAATGTATACGCTGAACTGGACCAAGCCCCTGCCCCTTGTCCCGCGCCGCCTGCGCCGGGAGGCGACGGAAAAAACCGGTCCACGTGGCGAAGTTCGCATCCCCCTGGACGAGGCGACCGTCATTGCCGCATGCGAACGTCTCACCCGCGAAGACGTCGCGGCAGTCGCCATCGCCTACCTGCATTCCTATGCAAATCCGGTCCACGAAAAACGTAGCGCCGAAATCGTCCGCGACATGATGGGCCCCGATATATTCATTACCTGTTCGAGCGATATCCTGCCCGAAATCAGGGAGTACGAACGAACATCGACAACGGTCATCAATGCCTATCTCGGCCCCATCCTGACGGCTTATTTCTCTTCGTTACGGCGCCACCTTGAATCAATCGGCGTATCCGCTCCGGTCCAGGTCATGAAGTCGGACGGCGGGGTCATGTCCATCGGTGCCGCAGCGGACAGACCCGCTTATCTCGTCGAATCCGGCCCTGCCGCCGGCGTCATCGGCGCGGCGCGCCTGGGCGCGGACAGCAATAACATCACACTCGATATGGGCGGCACCACGGCAAAGGCCTCGATGGTCGAAGGCGGCCGGATTTCCCGCACCGGCGACTACGAAGTCGGTGCCGGGATCAACCTGTCGAGCAAACTCGTGATGGGGGGCGGCTACGCGCTCAAACTTCCCGTGATCGATATTTCCGAGATCGGCGCAGGTGGCGGCAGCATCGTCTCGCTGGACCGCGGCGGGCTTTTGAAAGTCGGTCCGCAAAGTGCCGGCGCCCTGCCCGGCCCGGTCTGTTATGGCGGCGGCGGTGAAGACCCGACGTTTACGGATTCTGTCCTCACGCTGGGCTTCCTGAACCCCGGCCACCTGGTGGGCGGCAGCCTTGAGCTGGATGCCGACGCTGCCCGCGACGCCTTGCAGAAGAAAATTGCCGGGCCTCTTGGCCACACCCTGCAGGACACCGCATGGGGCGTATACCAGGTCGCCTGCGGCACCATGGTCCGGGCCGTAAAGGCGGTATCGACCTATCGCGGTCGCGACCCCCGCGACTTTTCATTATTCGCCTTCGGCGGGAACGGGCCTGTCGTCGCCGCGGAAATCGCCAATCTCCTCGATATGACACGGGTCATTATCCCACCGACCCCCGGCGTATTCAGCGCCTACGGCCTATTGCTGTCAGATGTTGAGCACGAAATCAGTCGCGCCTGGCTGAACCGCCTTACCGCAGTGTCGCCGCAGGACATGGAAACCGCCTATGACAAGCTGGAAGCAGACATCACGGCGTTGATGACGTCCGAAGGATACGCGGCCGGTGAATACACGCTCACACGGCTTGCTGATCTGCGCTATGCCGGACAGGCACATGAACTGACCGTCGACTGCGCATCTCGTGAAGGCTTCCCCGATTTCCCCGCGCTTATCTCGGCCTTCGGCGCCGAACACGAACGCACCTACGGCCACCAGGCAGAGGCCGAGGCAGTCGAATGCGTGACACTGAGGTTGATCGCCCGGGTGACCGAAGACCGTCCGGAACGGCAGATCGCGCCAGCACGCGCAGCGATTAAAGAGCCCATACCACGCATGGTGTATTTCGGCCCCGACCACGGCGAGGTCGAGACCCCTGTGATCGACCGCCCCGCCCTGGCACACCCTCGTAACGGCCCGATGATTGTCGAAGAATACGATTCAACCTGCGTCGTCCCCCCCGGGTGGCAGGCGGAACTGGATGCGACAGGGAATATCGTCCTGACCAGAGAGAACGACAAATGACCGTTCATACGCCCGGCACCATTCCCACTGTCGATCCGATCACAATGGAAGTTGTCCAGAACGCCCTCGGGGCGATTGCAGATGAAATGGCATTGGTCATCATGCGCACCGCCTATTCGACCATTGTCCGGGACTCGATGGATTATTCGACGGGCATCTGCGACCGCGAAGGCAGAATTGTCGCCCACGGAATGACGATGGCACTGCACCTCGGCTCGTTTCCGGATGCAATGCGTATCCTGATCCGCGATTACGGCGATGACATGCACCCCGGTGATATGTTCGTCTGGAACGACCCGTATGAAGGCGGTGGCCAGCATCTGCCGGATGTCTATATCGTCAAACCCGTATTCATCAACGATACCCTCGAAGGATACGCAACTTCCCTGGTCCACCAGATCGATATGGGCGGAATAGCGCCCGGATCATCGGCGGTTTATGCCACAGAAATTTTTCAGGAAGGCCTCCGCATCCCGCCGATCCGGCTCTACGATCGGGGTGTGGCCAACGAAACGTTCTTCAAGCTTATGGAACGGAATACCCGTATCCCCGACAAGCTCGCCGGCGATATGCGCGCCCAGATCGCGGCCTGCCGCACCGCCGATACCGCGTTGTGCGAACTGATCGCGCGGCATGGTGCCGCAGAATATCGCGCAATCGTCGAGGAACTTCACGCGCATGCCGAGCGGATCATGCGATCCGAGATATCAAGCCTGCCCGACGGCACCTGGTCGTTTACCGACTATATCGACGGCCTTGGTGAGACGCCCGAGCCCCTTCCCATGACCATCGCCGTCACCATAAACGGCAGCGACATGACGCTGGACTGGACCGGTTCAGCCCCCCAGGTAAATGCTGCGATCAACTGTCCGGCGCCCTTTGTAAAATCCGCATGCCACCTGATCGTAAAATGTATCGCGGAAGAGGAAATCCCCAATTTTGAAGGTTTTATCCGCCCGCTGAACATCATTGTGCCTGAAGGGACAATCGTAAATCCAACCCCGCCGGCCGCCTGTGCGGCGCGGGCAATCGTCGGCTGGCGGGCACTGGACGTCCTGCTGGGCTGTTTTGCCCAAATCGTCCCGGACCGGGTGCCCGCGGCCGGGGAAGGCGGTGTAACGTTCCCGTCTTTCAGCGGATATGACGGCGAAAAACGCTTCGTCTGTACCGAGGCCTGGGCCGGTAGCTGGGGTGCAATGCATGACGGCGACGGCGCATTCGGCATCCCGAACCCCGGTGGAAACCTGACCAACCAGCCCGTTGAGATGGTGGAAGCGTTGTTTCCGCTGGAAATTATGCGATACGGGATGGTCGAAAATTCAGGCGGTCCCGGCAAATATCGTGGCGCCCCGGCTTATCAGCGGGAATACCGTTTTCTGTCCGAAGAGACACAGATGGTCATGCGCTCCGACCGGCGGCGGTTTCTGCCCTACGGACTGAATGGCGGTTGCCCGGGAACCCCGTCCTGGAATCTGAAAAACACCGGAACGACATCACAATCAGCGATCCCCGTGATGCCGATGGAAGCTGTTCTTTTTAAACAGGGAGAAACATTCCTTCATGTCTCCGGCGGCGGTGGTGGACATGGACACCCGTTGGACAGAGCACCTGAAGCCGTCCTCGAAGATGTACGCGAAGAGCGTTTCACCGCCGCGTACGCAAAAGACGTCTATGGCGTCGAAATCTCGGGAGAACCACCCGTGATCGACACTGTCGCCACTGAAATATTGCAACGCAATATGAAAAACCGCCCGCTGGATATAGAAAAGCCCGCATATCTCTGTCATTTTCACGATTCCTTTGGAATCAAAGGTTTCCGCCTGGTCGGACCTCGTGAAATGAGTGTCTGACGGTTTTCTAGCCGGCCATTGCCGTCTACGGATTACCTAAACCCGCGAATTACAGAGCGATGCATTTGACGCAATGCTGCGCCGCAATATTTTAATTAAAATCCAACGCATCTTTAACAGCTTGGTAGTTTTCAGACGCCATTGTGCACCGCATAGCATTCTGGAGTAGAAAATATGACCATCAATACACCCGCAACCGGCTTTGACTTTTCCGGTTTCAATCTCAGCAAACCCGCTACCATAGATATCCGCCGCCAGGCGGAACTCGCGCGCTCGGCATATATCCACACAGCACTGAACATGCTCGGTCAGCGGATCACCTCTGCTTACAGGTCCACGACCGAATTGTTCAGCTTTGCCCAGCGTATGAATCAGGCGGCCAGGCTCTGACTATTCAGTAACCAGCCCAAGCGATATATCGAAAAAACGCTCCGGCTCCCGGGGCGTTTTTTTGCGCCCGTTCACCGAACAGGCGCCCCGAACAGAGCCCCCGATAGAAAGTGGCCATTGCCGATGCCAGCAGACGGAAAACAATGTCCTTGTCTTTAGCCGCACATCTGGTCACATTGCCGCCATCAGATTTTCGAAGATCTGGCGTAGCCTGCCCTGTCAAAATGACAATCGGCATCAATACACCAAGCTATTCGGGAAATTGAAATCGGCTCACGCGTCGCGTGAGTATTCTCTTCTCTTTTTAAAGGAAATAGCTATGGCTACAGGAACCGTTAAATGGTTCAACCCTACTAAGGGTTTCGGATTTATCGAACCAGAAGACGGCGGCCAGGATGTGTTTGTTCACATCTCCGCAGTCGAACGCGCAGGCATGTCGTCTCTGAATGAAGGCCAGAAGGTCAGCTACGAAGTACAGCCCGGAAGAGACGGCAAGAAATCTGCCGAAAATCTCGCTTCGGCAGACTGATACCGACGAGACAAGAACGAACGAAGATAAGGGAGGCCTGCGACAACGCCGGCCTCCCTCATCCCTGCCCCATCGCCGACTGATTGGAAGCCAATGGCTCGCAAAACAAACTATGGCTTTGAAAGACGCGAACGCGAAAAAGCCCGCGCCGCAAAGAAAGCTGAACGCCAGCGCCAGAAGCAGGAAAAATCGGACGACCGCAAGGATGACGATGATCCCTCACAGACGTCAGACGTCGATTCCGCAGAATCCACAGAATCCGCAGACGCACAAAACGACGAAACACAGACCACCGACTGATGAATGTCCTGTCTCGGGCCCGCGGGTTTGAGACTTATCGCTCGCTAAGAGCAACGTCGAGGGACTGGAAGACCGGCCGAAGCAAATAACGCAACACGGTTTTCTGCCCGGTATTGATATCAATCTCGGTCACCATACCCGGCAAAATCCTGTTCTTCTTGGATTTATCCCCGACAAACGCATCCTTCAATTTGATTTCCGC
>CAJQLI010000324.1 GCA_905479125.1 uncultured Alphaproteobacteria bacterium
CCCGCTGCGCCGGGCGCTCGGCCAAATGCGAAAGGCTGTCTATGCCGACAGCCAGTTTGATCAGATGAACAGTCATAAAAGCAATATTGTCGATCGGCTGCGCCCGGACCAGCGCTAAGGGCGATAAATCTGTGGAAAAGCTCAGTCTTCTTTGAGAACGAGCTCACTCAGCCCATCAACGATCTGATTGCCGATCTTGTCGCCATCACCCTTGATATCCTGGCGTATAACCGCCTGCATCGCATCGACATGCGCGCAGATAATCTCGAAATCACGCGTACTGACCGCCTCGCGCTCTTCCATGAACTTTGTCAGCAGGTCGCCAATCGATGTGATCAGGTCATACCCGAAACCGCCACCCTGCCCCTTGAGATCAAGCGCGCACTTGTAGATTTCCGCAATCGCCTGCGGGAGCACCCCGGGGTCTTTCTGAGCATCTTCAACAGCCGCACGGAGGCTATCGATATCCTTCTGGGCCCAGCTTGGGTAATCGCCCTGCAAATCCTCCACTGCCTGCTCCGCCTGGCGCAGAACATTGGGATCGATCTTCGCCGGACCACCCCCGGGTATGGCTTTCGCCAACGGGTTCGGAGGTGTAATCGTTTGCGCTGCGGTTTCACTCATTGCAGTCCCCTTAACCTGCCAGCACTTCTTCAGGCGACAACTCGGCCGGCGCCTCTTCGGCTGCCACCGCCTCGCCTGAACGACGTTCGGCGATGTCATGAGGCGGCCCCATGTCATGACGGCGTCTGTCGGGGCCAAAATAGTGCTCCGTTTTGATAAACGGCCGCGGATTCTCGATGATCGTAATCAAGCGCGCCAAGAGCGATTTGGCCGATACGGGCTTTGTCAGGAAATCATTCACGCCGCTGTCCCGGGCTTCACGCACGCGCGTGGTGTCCGAATGCCCCGACAGCATGATTATCGGCATATACCGGGTCGTCTCGACTGAAGAATGACGGAGCGCTTTCACCAAAGTCGTGCCATCCATAGGCTCCATATGCCAGTCGGTGATCAGGATATCGGGCTGAAAAGCGGTGATTTCCTCAAGAGCGGCCTCACCATCGCCGACTTCCTTTAATTTTTTGATACTCAATGCACGCAGGATGGAACAAATCAGGGCCCGCATGTGGCGATTATCGTCGACGACCATCACGCTGAGCTGCGCAAAATCTACGGGTAATGCTGTCATCGTCTCTCCCGCCCTGACTTTGGGATAGGATTTCGGCGCCCAATCCCTGCGAACGCCACCCAAAATGTAATACACGAGAGGTCTTAAACCCGGGTTAACCTATTGCGGAGCCCAAGGTGACGTATCAACGCCGGAAATGCCTGATTTCAGACCAGAAACCAGGCGCCAAGGCCCAGAAATGCCAAGAATGCGACAACATCCGTAATTGTCGTCAGAAATACGCCGGATGCAATTGCCGGATCGAAACGCGTACGCGACAGACCGAGCGGTATTGCAGCACCAGCGAGCCCCGCAATAATCATCGTAATGACCATCGCGGCCGCCATTACGGCGCCAATAGCTATGCTGCCGGACCAGATGGACGCGATGACGCCAATAATCACCGCAAACAGCAGCCCGTTGAAGGTGCCGACAAGGACCTCCTTTGACAGCACCCGGAAAGCATTGGTCGTCGTAAGTTCCTTCATCGCAAGGGCGCGGACGGCAACCGTCAGGGTCTGTGTGCCGGCATTTCCGCCCATAGACGCCGCAATCGGCATCAGCACTGCCAGCATCACGACCTGTTCAATAGTCCCCTGGAATAACCCGATGACAACCGATGCCAATACCGCCGTGATCAGATTGACGAAAAGCCACATAAACCGCGCTTTGCCGGTGTCGAGAACGGCCGCATAGAGATCATCTTCCTGAACGCCGCCGAGCCGCATGAGATCTTCCTCGGCCTCCTGATGGATAACATCGACGATATCATCGATCGTGATCACACCAATCAGGCGCTCCGACTGGTCAACAACCGGCGCGGAAACCAGATCCTGCTGCGCAAAAACATAAGCGACTTCTTCCTGGTCCATCTGAACCGGAACCGAGACAAATTCGTCAATCATGATGTCTCGTATTTTTACTGGCCGCTTCGCGCGCAATATCCGGTTCAGCGCAACATAACCGATCAACCGATGACGCGGATCGACGACGAAAACATCATAGAAATCATCCGGCAGATCATCGCTTTCACGCAGAAAGTCGATCACTTCACCGACGGTCCAGAATGCCGGAACCGCAACAAACTCGCGCTGCATCAGACGGCCGGCACTCTCCTCCGGGAACGCCAGGCCTTCCTCGAGCATTGACCGCAGAGCAAAAGATATCGCGTGCAGGACGCGCCGCTGCTTGGTCTCCTCGAGTGTCGAGATCAGATTAAGCGCATCATCGGAATCCAGCGCCGCTATGGCTTTGGCAATAGTCTCGGTTCCAAGCTGTTCCGCGACTTCATCACGGACAGTTTCATCCAGCTCGGACAGAATTTCGGGATCGAACTTTGGGCGAAGCAACTCGACAAGCTGGGTCCGCATCGGACCGCGCAGCATTTCGATCAGATCAGCGATCTCGGCCGGGTGCAGCGGTTCGACAATCTCGAGGATTGCTGCGCCATCGTCGGAATCAAGGGCAATGATTGCATCCCGGATGACATCCGGGTTAAGGCCAAGAAGATCCGCTGCCTGAACAGGCAGGACATCTTCGCCAACCTCTAATTCGGCTGCAGTCTCCGCCATGCGCTTCTTCTTTCAGTCTACGGCGTTTATCACCGACAGACGTTAAAAAAAACCAGGCCCGCTCGTTTACCGGCGGGCCTGGGTTAATCTGGTGCGGTCGAGAAGACTCGAACTTCCACGGGATCTCTCCCACAGCGACCTCAACGCTGCGCGTCTACCAATTCCGCCACGACCGCAATTCGATTAAAAACTCCGAATTTCTTGCTTTTTCAAGGCGATGTGACATACCAAATTGGTGTTACGACTGCAAGGGCACAGAAGCAATGAATACGCGCACGCCGGTAGAATGGCGCATTTCCAACGATTTTATTCCCTACCCCAACGCTGTCACCGAGATGGAAGAGCGCGTCGCCGGCATTTCATCGGGTCACTCAGACGAACAGGTATGGATGGTACAGCACCCGCCGCTCTATACCGCCGGGACAAGTGCCGATGACGCCGACTTGCTCGACGCCCACAAATTCCCTGTTTTCCAGGCTGGCCGGGGCGGTGAATTCACCTATCACGGGCCTGGCCAACGGGTCGGATACGTGATGATGGACATAAACCAACGCGGTCGGGACATACGACGCTTCGTTCGTGACCTCGAAGAATGGATGATCGTTACGCTGGCGACCTTCGGCGTAAACGGAGAACGTCGGGAAGGCCGTGTCGGGATATGGGTAGACCGGGGCCGTCACGGGGGGCTCCCGGGCCAGGAAGACAAAATAGCGGCGATCGGCGTGCGGCTACGGCGCTGGGTAAGCTTTCACGGGGTATCGCTGAATATCTGTCCCGACCTCAGCCATTATGACGGGATCGTCCCCTGCGGCATCAGTCAGCACGGTGTGACGTCACTCCGCGACCTGGGGGTCGATGCGACGGTCGAAGATGTCGACATCGCGCTCAAAGAGTCATTTGAAACCGTTTTCGGGCGTTCGACCGTTATTCCGACGGGCGTTTCGTAAAACCCTGTGGCGGCGGATCGCAAGGTTCAAAAACAACCTCTTTAACGCTGGCGAGTCGGGGGCCCGTTTTACAGGCATCAAGCATCGCTGCGACCTCCGTTTCCGTGCCGCTAAACACGGCCTCGACGGTCCCGTCCGAACGGTTACGCACCCAGCCATTGAGACCACGTCCGGCCGCTTCTCCCTCTGTCCAGGCCCGATACCAAACACCCTGGACACGGCCGGAGATAACAACATGTACCGACTTCAATGAACCGCCTTGCACAGGCGAAGGTATTCGGCAGCTGCGGTGATATCGTCCAGCAGGCCTGCCCGGCGCTTCGTCGCTTCAGGGTCTTCACCCCAGTTATCTATCTGGAATGTCTCGTCGATCAGCGATAATTCCCATGCGGAAGCCCCGTCTATCCGGCCGTCGGCAACCGCCAGCCCGAGAACGATCGAACCACAAGCCGACGTAACCAGATGCAGCCCCGCCAGGGAAAATACGTCAAATGACTTTACGACCGCCTTAACCGCCATGAGCGAGCTGGCGCTTTGGTCGACCGGTAGCAGACCAGTCGTGATCGTGAATTCGATACCATGGCGATCCGCCACCCACGACACCAACGGCCCCCACCCCTCTTCCTGGCGTTCAGCGAGTGGGACTGGATCGGCTGCGCGGTAACAAACCAGGTCGGTATCGGCAAAACCGGCGACTTCCCTGATAACCGCGTCACGATGCTCGGTAACCCGGTCGATTGCGCTGTTTGCAAGTCGGGTCAGGCGCATTTTATAGGTATCGATATCTTCAGGCTGCTCGTCCCACTCATTCGCAACAGCTTCGGCCAAAGGGCGGTTTGGCAACAGTAACGGGTTTTTTGCCGGGGTTTTCACCGGTCGTTCGTCGAGCCGGATCGAAAAACCGCTTTCTTCCTCGGCAACCCCGACGGATTTATAAAACCTTTTCACGCAGCGAACCCTCCGTTCGTCAGCCCTTCAATAATATCATGCAGGTCTTCAAACGCATCCGTGACGTGATGTGCGCCGGCACCGTGAAGGTCCTCCGCAGGATGCACACCCCATGTCACGCCAACCGCCCCCGTACCCGCATTGCGCGCCGTCAGGACGTCATAGGTGGTATCGCCAATCATCACGGTATCCTCGCGATCGACCCCTGCTTCACGCATCGCCTCATTGAGCAGGAAGGGATTCGGTTTTCCCGGCCCCTGGTCCGCGGTCTTCACAGAAACGAACCGACCAGCCAAACCTGCATTATCGATCAGGTCCTGAAAGCGGCGGTTGGAACGGCTGGTGACAATCGCCAGGACGTAACCATTCGCTTCGAGCCGGTCGAGAGCGTCAATTGCCCCCGGAAAGAT
>CAJQLI010000325.1 GCA_905479125.1 uncultured Alphaproteobacteria bacterium
TGGAGAATTTTTATCTCACAGACCCGATCCTTGACTGGGGGCGTATCGACGGGGTGATGTTCTCGGGTGGTGTTGCGGAATACGTCTATCGTCGCGTGAACGCGATTTTGGCGATATGGGACGGCGCCTGGGCCATGCGATTGCGCGCCGGCTTGAAGACGATGCCCTGCCGTGGCCGACCCTGCCTGCCGGGGAGTGCATCCGTGCGACCGCGCTTGGCGCATCCGAATACTCGGTCCAGTTGTCGGGCAATACCTGTTTCATCTCCGATCACGGAGAACTACTGCCACGCCGGAACCTGCAGGTTATCCAGCCGCCCTACGATTGTCCCGAGGAGATCGTGGCCGAAGACGTCGCCAAGGCGGTCAAGGCGCATCGCCGCGCCTTCGAGGTCGACAACGATGACCGCGAAATTGCGCTGTCGTTTCACTGGAAGGGCATGCCCGCTTATGAGCGGATGCACGCCTTTGCCCAAGGACTGGTGAAGGGCCTGGACGATATGATTGCCGCCGGAAAGCCGCTCTTTATCGTGCTCGACGGCGATATCGCCCAATCACTCGGACATATCCTGAAGGACGAACTGAATGTGCCTGTCGGTGTCTTGGTGATCGACGGGGTCGTACTCTGGGATTTCGATTACATCGATCTCGGCAAAATTCGCCTGCCATCGCGAACGGTCCCGGTAACGATCAAGTCGCTCGTCTTCTCGGATGACCCGCGGTCGGGGCAAAGACTGGACCACGAACATGGTCATGCGCACGATCACGGGGATGGACATCATCATCACCACGGTGATCACGGGCACAGCCATTCTCACGATCATCCACACGATCACGGGCATGAATGACCGGAGAAGGGGGGCTCAGAAAAAGCCCGACGCCGGGTCGGCCCGGAATATGCTGGTGTTGCACTTGGCAGGAACCGCTAAATACGTTTAAAAACGGATCATCAATCAAGAGCCTGACGCAGTGTGTGCGAGGGTTTGGGCCACAAGAAAACAGGGATCGGAACGAATGACGGACGAAAAAAAACAGGGCGCGATAGTCTCGGATGAAATGGCGAAGAAATTCGCGTCTGAAAAGGAAACGCCCTACGTCCGCTGGGTGCGTGATCAGGGCCTAGAGATTATCGACTCGGTCTATGTGAAGAACCTGTACACGGTAGACCTGAAACCCTGGGCACGGCGCGAGGGAAAGGGCGTTTACCTGAACCATGATGCATCGCGCACCACCAATGACTGCTACGTGTGCGAAATCGACCCCGGCAAGAAGCTGGCGCCACAGCGTATGCTGTTCGAAGAAATGATCATGATCCTGTCGGGCCGTGGTTCGACCAGTGTCTGGAACGACAAGGGTGAGCGGATCACGTTCGAATGGGGCCCCGGTGCGCTGTTTGCTATCCCACTCAACTGCTGGCATCAGCACTTCAATGCATCTGGCCAGGAGGCCGCGCGCTTCGTCGCCGTGACGAATGCGCCGCCGATGTTCAATGTCTATGAAGACCCGGAATTCGTCTTCAACACCGCATATGATTTCAAGGGCCGCTTCAATGGCGAACCTGACTACTTTGCCGCAAAGTCGGAAACCGATGGTTTCAAACTGGTCACGAACTTTGTGCCGGATGCTGTCAACCTGCCGCTGATTACAGCCAAGGAACGCGGTGCGGGCGGCGGTCATATCCGTTTCAATTTCGCCAAAAGTTCTATGAACGCCCATATTTCCCAGTTCCCCATCGGGACCTACAAGAAGGGTCACCGGCATGGACCGGGCGCGCATGTCATCATTCTGTCCGGCGAGGGCTATTCGCTGATGTGGCCGGACGGGGAAGAGCCGCGTCACTATCCGTGGGAAGTCGGTACGATGATCGTGCCGCCGAACATGTGGTGGCATCAGCATTTCAACACAGGCCCGACGCCGTCGCGCTATCTCGCGTTTAAATATGAAGGCGTCGCGGTGCGAAATGCGCAGGGTGTGCCGAAATCATGGATTTCATCGCGTATCGGCGGTGATCAGATCGACTATGCCGATGAAAGCGAAGGCGTACGTTCATTGTTTACCGAGGCACTGAGCCAGCACGACCTGGAACATGACATGGACCAGTTCTACGAGGCCGAAGTGCCTGACCTGCCGCCGAAGCCCGCTTCGGCGGAGTAGAGGGCAAAGCGCCGGTTGGCTTCGCAGATAAACGTCTGCTGGTTTTCGTTTCCCGATCGACTGTGTGCCTGAGCGCAGTGTCAGTATTCTATGCTGCCTCCTTGGGCTGCAAACGCCGTGCGAAGGGAGCATGAATGACACACGATACGACACCGGTCCTTATATCCGGCGGCGGGCCGGTCGGTCTTGTGCTGTCTATTGAGCTTGCCTGGCGGGGCGTGCCGAGCATCGTCCTGAATACGGAGCCGACAACGGCGGTACACCCTCAGGGGAATACCCATAATTCGCGCACTATGGAGCACTACCGTCGTCTCGGTATAGCCGACCGGGTGCGTGCTGTCGGATTACCCCCTGAATTCACGACAGATATCAGTTACCTGACGCGGTTTACGGGGCACGAATTCGCCCGCATTCCGATGCCGTCCTCGGCCGAGAAGCAGCGCCGCATTGCTGAACAGGATATGTCGTTCCTGACCCCGGAACCCATTCACCGTTCATCCCAGTTTTATGTCGAGCCCGAACTTTTTGCCCATGCTGAGACGCTCGACGGAATCGACCTGAGATTCGGCTGGGAATTGATCGATTTTACGCAATATGCCGACCGCGTAGAATCAACGATCCGGCATTCTGAAACTGGTGATACCGAGACGATTGTGAGCAAGTGGCTGGCCGGATGCGATGGTGCTCAGGGATATACCCGCCGCGCGCTCGATATTCCCTATCGCGGAGAAGGCGGTGACGAAGTCGCGTTCTTTATCGGCAAAATGCTGTCGGTCTATATCGACGCGCCGGGTATTCACGACGTGATGAATATGGAGCCTGCCTGGCAGTACTGGACGGTTAATAACGATGCCCGGACCTGTATCGTCACTCTGGATGCGAAGGGAAAGTTCGTCGTTCTGGCAAAATACCCGGACTCGGGTGAGCCGGACGAGGCGGAAATTATCTGTGATATCCAGGATGCGTTCGGCGCCGAGATCGATATCGAGGTGATCTCCATCCGGCAATGGACCGCGGGCAATGCGCTGGTTGCCGACCGGTATGGTGATGGACGGGTCCTGCTTGCAGGAGACGCGGTGCATCTGTTCACCCCGACCGGGGGGTTCGGCATGAACACCGGTGTCGAGGATGCCGTCAATCTCGGATGGAAGATCGCAGCGGTGCATCACGGTTGGGCGCCCGACACGCTCCTGGATACCTATGAAGGCGAGCGCAGGCCCATCGGTATCCGGAACACGCAGTCATCCCGCAAGCTGGCGAGCGACGTCGCGACTATTCAGGTGCCGGCGGCGCTGGAGGAGGAGACGGCGGAAGGTCAAAAGGCCCGTGCCGATCTCGGCCGTCATCTTTCGGGATTCACGGAAGAATTCGCCTCTCTCGGTATTCAGCTGGGCGCGCGTTATGATGCTTCGCCCCTGATTGCCAATGATGGCACGGAGCCGCCGCCGGATTCGCCGGTCGAGTATGTGCCAACCGCCTGTCCCGGTGGACGGGCGCCGCATCAGTGGCTGAATGACGGTGCGTCGATCCACGACCGGTTCGGGAAATGGTTCACGCTGGTGAAATTCGGATCAGCAAGTACCGATACGGCAGCGTTTGCAGCTGCGGCCGAGGCGCTTGATGTGCCGCTCGATATCGTCGATGTCGCTGAAAAGGCGGCGCGTGATTTATACGCATGCACCTTCGCGCTGATCCGACCGGATCACCATGTCGCGTGGCGTGGAGATTCGCTGCCGGCCGATGCCGAGGCGCTTATGCGCCAGGTATCGGGAAACTTGCTGTCGGAAAAGCGGCACCGCGCCGTATAGCGCGATGCCTTGATGAATCAGACCAGCGTTGCGTCCGTCGCCGCCTTCATTTCGTCTTCGGTGACCCCGTCGGCAAGCTCGACCAGTTTCAGCCCGCCTTCGACGACATCAAACACACCGAGATTGGTGATGATGCGGTCGACCACAGCGCGTCCGGTCAGGGGCAGAGTGCATTCCTTCAACAGCTTGGATTCACCCGATTTACTGGCGTGATCCATCACGACGATCACGCGCCGAACGCCGGCGACGAGATCCATTGCGCCGCCCATACCTTTGACCAGCTTGCCCGGGATCATCCAGTTGGCGAGGTCACCGTTCTCGGCGACTTCCATCGCGCCCAGGATCGCCATATCGATCTTGCCGCCGCGGATCATCGCGAAAGACTGGTCGCTACCGAAATAGGATGTCCGGTCCATCGCGGTGACGGTCTGCTTGCCCGCGTTGATCAGATCCGCGTCGATCTCGTCTTCGGTCGGGAAGGGGCCGATGCCCAGCATGCCGTTTTCCGATTGAAGCGTCACGTCTACGCCTTCGGGAATGTAGTTGCTCACCAGCGTCGGGATACCGATGCCGAGGTTCACGTACCAGCCGTCCTGCAGCTCTTTTGCTGCGCGTTCGGCCATTTGATTGCGATCCCACATATTCTCGGTCCTTCCCTTAAGCCGCTCTGACGGTGCGCTGTTCGATGCGCTTTTCGTGATCGCCCTTGATCAGCCGGGTCACATAAATGCCCGGGGTGTGGATCAGGTCAGGGTCGAGCGAGCCGGTCGGAACGATCTCTTCGACTTCGGCGATGCAGATCTTGCCGCAGGTCGCCGCAGGCGGATTAAAGTTCCGGGCGGTCTTGCGGTACATCAGGTTGCCCTGTTCATCACCTTTCCAGGCTTTGACGATCGACAGGTCGGCGACCAGGCCACGCTCCAGAATGTACAATTCGCCGTCGAATTCCTTTTCTTCCTTGCCGTCGGCAATGACCGTGCCTACGCCGGTTTTGGTATAGAACCCGGGAATGCCCGCGCCGCCTGCGCGCATCCGCTCGGCGAGCGTGCCCTGCGGGTTGAATTCGAGTTCAAGCTCACCTGCCAGATACTGGCGCATGAACTCGGCATTCTCGCCCACATAGGACGAGATCATCTTTTTGACCTGCTTGGTCTCCAACAGCAAACCCAGCCCGAAATCATCGACCCCCGCATTGTTCGACGCGACGGTGAGGTTCTTCGTGCCCGCGTCGCGTATAGCGGCGATCAGCAGTTCGGGGATCCCGCACAGCCCGAAGCCGCCTGCAGCAATCGTCATCCCGTCCTTGAGAACGCCGTCCAGCGCCTCGGCGGCGGAGCCGTATACCTTGTTCATCGTCCGTTTCCTTCAAATTTTCCGATTTGTAACAACGCACTTCGCCGGACACAACCGCCGGGTAGTTCAGGGGCGTATTTCGCCGGGATGGTTCATTTGAACGGCCATACGCGCGGTGACCGTCTCTTCTTCGATACGGCCCTGCTTGTTTAACGTTTATAGTAAAGGCTTATAATCCTTGCATTCGCGCCAGTAGAGGGTACAAACCCGCCAAATACGACAGTCCGTCCTGAAATGCAGGACGGTTACGTGTGTCCCAACCGCTGACAGACCGACCCGATAACCGGACCCACGAGACCCGTATTCCGAAAGATAAAGTGATGACCGACTTCGAAGGTGTCGTGCCGGCGCTCGGCGCAGCGTTGACCAACCGCAACTATGAGACACTGACCCCGGTTCAGCAGGAGGTTCTGGCCCCCGAGCTGCGGGATGCCGACATGCTGGTATCGGCACAGACGGGCTCCGGCAAGACGGTGGCTTTCGGTCTTGCATTGGCGCCGACCCTGCTGGGGGAGGCGGAACGGTTTCATCACACCAAGGCACCGCGCGCGCTCGTAGTAGCGCCCACGCGCGAACTTGCACTTCAGGTAATGCGCGAGCTCGAATGGCTTTATGCCGAGACCGGGGCTGCCTTTGCGTCCTGTGTCGGTGGCATGGATATGCGCACGGAGCGACAGATTCTCGGGCGGGGCGTCCATATTGTCGTCGGCACGCCAGGTCGTCTGCGTGATCACATCGAACGCCGGTCGCTCGATATGCGCACCCTGCAGGCCGTCGTACTGGATGAAGCCGATGAGATGCTCGATCTCGGCTTCCGCGAAGACCTTGAATTCATTCTGGATGCCGCGCCGCCCGAACGCCGCACCATGATGTTCTCCGCGACCGTTCCGCGGATGATCGCGAACCTCGCGAAGAAGTACCAGAACAACGCAGTCCGCGTGAAAACGTCCGCCGAACAGCAGCAGCATGTAGATATCGAATACCGGGCGCTGAATGTTGCCAATCACGAGCGTGAAAACGCGATCATCAACGTATTGCGCTATTACGAAGCGAAAAGCGCCATCGTGTTCTGTGCAACGCGGATGGGCGTTAACCGGATGACCAGCCGTTTTACCAATCGTGGTTTCTCGGTGGTGGCGCTGTCGGGCGAGTTGAGCCAGGCCCAGAGAACCCATGCCCTGCAGGCAATGCGGGACGGCCGGGCGCGGGTGTGTATCGCGACCGACGTTGCGGCACGTGGGCTCGATCTGCCTAATCTTGAACTGGTGATCCACGCCGATCTGCCCGAAAACAGCCAGGCGCTGCTGCATCGCAGCGGGCGGACGGGCAGGGCAGGGCGCAAGGGAACCAGTGTCCTGATCGTGCCGCATAACCGGCGCAAGCGTACCGAGCGGCTGTTCTACGATGCCCATATCGATGCCGAGTGGGCAAACCCGCCCTCGGTCGAGGAAATTACCGAGCGTGATGATGCGCGTCTGCTCGAAGACCCGGTTCTGGTCGATGCGATCAAGGACGATGAACAGGCTTTTGTGACCGAAATTCTGGCCCGTCATTCGGCCGAACAGGTCGCAGCTGCTTTTGTCCGTCAGTACCGCGCCGGACAATCGGCACCGGAAGACCTGCACGACAACGCACCGCCCAGCGGCCGCGAAGATCGCTATGACCGCAGCAGTGGCGGCCGTGGCGAGGGCCGGTCCCGTGAAGGTGGTGACCGGGAACGCAGTCGTCCGCGGCGCGACGATTTTGAGGGCGGCGTCTGGTTTTCGCTCTCGGTTGGTCATAAAGACACCGCGGAGCCCCGCTGGTTGCTGCCCATGCTGTACCGGGTCGGCAACGTCGCCAAGGGCGGCATCGGCGCGATCAAGGTCTATAACAGCGAATCCCACGTAGAAGTCGCGCCCGACAGCGTCGATAAATTCATGGAATCGCTCGGACCGGACGGTGTGATCGAAAAAGGTATTGTTGTTAAACGTCTGGACGGTCCGCCGCCGGAGATCAAAGAGAAACGCGAATCCTTCGCCAAGAAGAAACGCTTTGGCGACAGCAAGTCCGGACCCCGTGGGCGCTCGGACCGTGGAGACCGTGGAGACCGGGGCGACCGGCCGCGAGGCCCGTCCGCCGAGGCACCAGCCTATTCCGGGGACGATAAGCCTTGGGACAAGCCGCAGGATAAGCCGCGCGCGAAACGCGATGACGACGGTGCAGAAGTCCGCGCCCGGCCCGGCAAACGCGACTGGGAAAAAACCGGCGCAAAAGCCAGCGCATCCCGCACGCAGCCCCGTGATGAAAAACGGGGCGATAATCGGGGTGAAAACCGGGTGGAAGGATATCGGGGAAGACCCGGGACGCCTGATCGCCCCGGTACGCCTGATCGCCCCGGTACGCCTGATCGCCCCGGTACGCC
>CAJQLI010000326.1 GCA_905479125.1 uncultured Alphaproteobacteria bacterium
ATCCCGCTCGGGTCGGGAAACTGACGGCAGCGGGTCTTTAACTGCCAAGTTGCATCTTGCGCCTGCATTGGGCTACATCACGGCTACGGCCCCGTAGCTCAGCCGGATAGAGCGACAGATTCCTAATCTGTAGGTCAGTGGTTCGAATCCACTCGGGGTCACCATATTCAGGGTGCGGAACTCCAACCGGGTTTTCACGGGAGATAAGCAGATGACCACGACATTCGCTTTCATAGGCTTCGGCGAGGCCGGGCAGTATCTGTCCAGGGGGCTGCAGGGCGAGGGAGCGGTTGTTTCCGGCGCCTATGACATCCTGTTCGATGCACCCGACGGTGGCGGGCCCAAGGGGGCGGCCGTACGGACGGCGCTTGAAGAACGGGGCATCCCGGCGGTGGCGTCTCCGGCGGATATCGCCGCCGGCGCCGATATCGTGATTTCCGCTGTGACGGCAAAGCAGGTCGCGGCGGCGGGCGATGCCACCGGGCCGCACATGAAACCGGGACAGATTTTCCTCGATATCAATTCGGCCTCTCCGGGTGCGAAACGTGAAGCATCTGTTTCCGTCAATGCGGCCGGCGCCGATTACGTGGAAGCCGCCGTGATGTCCAATGTGCCGCCGCATGGTCACCGCGTGCCGATGTTCCTTGCCGGGACAGCGGCGGATAAAGCCGCAGCGCTGATGACGCCGCTGGGTATGGATGTCGAGGTCGTCGGTACCGAGATCGGCCAGGCATCATCGATCAAGATGATCCGCAGCGTGATGGTAAAGGGGCTTGAAGCGCTTCTGGTCGAATCGCTCACCGCCGCCCATCGGGCAGGTGTCGAAGACAAGGTGATCGAGAGCCTCGGCGAAAGCTTCCCCGGTCTCGACTGGCGCGGCAAGGCCGGGTACCACCTCGGCCGGGTCGCACTGCATGCCGCGCGCCGTGCCGATGAGATGGAAGAGGTCAGCGAAACCCTGCGCGATATCGGTGTGCCGCCGACCATGGCCGAAGCCACGGCCAAACAGCTGCGCATGTGCGCCGACATGGGGCTCCGCGAGATGTTCATCGATGATCTGCCGGAAGAGATCACACCCTTCGTTGCCGCGGTCAGCGCCAAGCATTCAAGCTAGAATCCGCAGCGCCGGTTTACAGGCCCAGGTCGCTGATTTTCTCGGCAGAATGAGCGCACAGGTCCTGGGCGTCGCCGAAATGGCGCGCGCCCACCCGGTCTAGTTCCGGCAATAGCCGCAGGAATATTCGCGCCGCCAGCGCGGCATCGGCAGGGGCGGAATGACGGTCCCGGACCGGTTCGTTGAAATGGTAGGCCAGCGCGTCAAGCGTGTGATCGCGGCGACTGTCGAATGCCCCGATCGATAACAGCATGGTGTCGAGCACCGGATTGTCGATCCGTTCCACCGCGTTCATCAAGGCAAGGTCGATGGCGACGTTGTGCCCGACGAGGACCGCATTGCCGGCATAGTCGAGAAATTCGGCAAGAACCGTCTCAATCGCGGGCGCATCCGACACCATGTCATCGGTGATGCCGTGGAATCGGCCGGCACCCGCGGAAATAGCGCGCCCCGGATTGACCAATCGCGAGAACGCATCATCTTCGGTGATTTTACCCCCCGTAATTCGGACGGCGCCGATCTGGATGATGGCATCGCCGTCACGGTCGATGTTGCCGTCCGATCCCGTGGTTTCCGTGTCGACGACCACGTAGTCCAGCGATGTCAGCGGCAGTCGGGATATATCGGTGTAGCGTGCTTCAAGGCGTAAAGGCTCGAATGCAGAGGCGGCGCGGCGTGTTGCGGGCTGTACTGCGGCGCTCCCGTTTTCGGCCGGGGGCAGCTGGCGCCACAGGACCCAGAACACGGCGGCAATGCCGATCCATGTCGGGGCGAGTGCCCGCAGCATCTCGTCCACCGGCCTGGCGAACTGCCACACGCCGCCCGCGGCGAGCACCATCGTGATGATGGCGGCGAGCATGAAGAGCGTGGGCAGGCTGATGCGGCGCAGCATTCGGTGTCTCCCTGTATCGGTCGGGTTCGTGTCGGTCGCACTCTTATCGGCTTAAATTAAATAGGGTGTCGCAGCTTGGTGTACAGGCGGCGGATCTTGCGGACGTAGTTCTGCGTTTCGCGATAGGGCGGAACACCGCCATATTTCTTGACCGCGCCTTCGCCCGCATTATAGGAGGCAACGGTTTTCGTCACATCGCCCTTGAACCGCTTCAGCAGCCAGCGCAGGTAACGCATCCCGCCGTGAATATTGTCGACCGGGTTGAAGGCGTCCCGCACGCCGAACCGTGTCGCGGTGGCCGGGATAAGCTGCATCAGTCCCTGTGCATTGGCGGAGGATACGGCGTCAGCCTGATAGGCGGATTCAACCTGGATGACGGCGAGCACCAGCTTTGGGTCCAGCCCATACTGGGGTGCAAGCTTGGCGACCAGGGCGCGGATTTCCTGCGGCGCATAAAGTTTCGCCCGCGCTGTCCGGCCCCAGCCATTCGGGCAGCGCGCCGAGCTTCGCTTGCCACGTTGACGGAATATCCGGGCCATCGTTGCCCCTTCCGGATGCCCGAGTGCCGCCGCCCGTTTGAACCAGGCATAGGCGCGGGCCTGGTTCTGCTTGAACCCGTGCCCGCCTGCATAGAGCAGCCCGATCGCATAGGCGGAATTGGCATGACCGTCCGTGTCGGCACGGCAATATAACAGCATCGCCAACCGGTAGTTCCGGGCGCTGCCATCCGTCGGATGGTGATGACGGAGCGCCATCCCATAGGATGCATCTGCATCCACATAGGCATGGGCAGGCATCGCAGTCAGCCCCGTCGCCAGCATCAGGGCAGCGGACACGGCAATCTGTGCAAGACGTTTCATGGGCGTTTCATGGCCGTTCAGGTGTCGCGTTCTGCCATCGCCGCGGTCGATTTCGCTGTCTGGTGATACAGCAATTCGCGTTCTTCATCGGTCGGCGGCGCACTGCGGCGCAGGTCCTTGCCGAGATCGACGCCTTTCTGGACGGCGGGCCGGTCCTTGATGGCCTTGCGCCAGCGCGACACATTCGGGAAATCGTCGAGTGACTGGCCGAGCGGTTTCGAAATCAGTATCCACGGCCAGCTCGC
The DNA here is from genome assembly GCA_905479125.1 of uncultured Alphaproteobacteria bacterium. Lineage (GTDB taxonomy): Bacteria > Pseudomonadota > Alphaproteobacteria > MPNO01 > UBA830 > CAXBCP01. Next base: position 3,112 of record CAJQLI010000326.1, read on the forward strand.
CATGTCGGCGATGGAATACGCATCGCCCGCCAGCCATTCGCGGTCGGTCAGGCGGCGCTCCAGGACGCCGATGCAGCGGTTATATTCATTTGCATAGCGGGTCTTTGAATAATCGTGCTCGCCCTGCGCGTAATTGACGAAATGACTGATTTGCCCGGCCATGGGACCCAGATTGCCGACCTGCCAGAACAGCCATTCCATCGTTTCCTTTTCGCCGACCGGGTCGGTCGCCATGAACCTGCCTGTCTTCCGCGCCAGATGCAGCAGGATGGCACCGGATTCGAATATCTTGACGGGCTTTCCATCATATTCCGCCGGTGGGTCGTGATCGATAATGGCCGGCATCCGGTTATTCGGGCTGATCGTCAGGAAGTCGGGGGCGAATTGTTCCCCTTTCGAGATGTTCAGCGGAATCATGCGGTAATCGATGTCGCATTCTTCCAGCATGATCGACACTTTCCATCCGTTCGGCGTCGGCCAGTAATAGAAATCGATCATTCTGCCGCATCCTTTTTCATGCCCGTCAGGGCGGCGATTTCATCCGCCGTATAGCCGATTTCGCCGAGAACTTCCGAGGTATGTTCGCCCATGGCCGGGCCGCCGCGACGGTGTTCCGCGGGCGTGCCCGAAAACCGCGCTGCCGGTCGCGCCTGGCGGACGCCGCCGGCGAGATGGTGGATTGTCTCCAACACGATTTCGTTGGCGACGACCTGTGGGTGATTGATCGCATCGGTGCGGGTCAATACAGGTGCGCAGGGAACGTCCTCCGCTTCGAGCAGGGCGATCCATTCCGCCGCCGGGCGTGTTCGCAGGACGTCCTGGGTCAGGGTCAGCCGCGCATCGATGTTTTCCTGGCGCAGTGCGGGGGTCGCGAAACGCGGGTCTTCCAGAAGCTCCGGCATCCCGAAGGCACGGCTCAGGGCGGCCCATTCCTTGTTGCTCTGGACCGCGACGCTGATATGACCGTTGGCGGTCTCGTATATCAGGTCGATGAAGCTTGCCGCATTCTGCTGCGGGAACGGGCTGTCGATGAAAGTCTGGCTGCCCATGTCGGAGCCCCACAGGAACGCGATAATCGCATCCAGCATCGACAGGCGGATATGCTGGCCTTCGCCGGTCCGGGCGCGGGAAAGCAGAGCCGCCGTGATGGCCTGCGCCGCGACAATGCCCGTCAGTTTGTCGGGCAGGATGGTGCGGACCAGCCGCGGGCGTTCTGCATCCGATCCGGCCTGCACCGTCGCCAGCCCGGAAAGCGCCTGGATCAGCGGATCGTAGACCGGTTTGCCTGCATAGGGGCCTGTTTCGCCAAACCCGCTGATCGAGACGTAAACAATATTGGGGGCAATGGCGCGGATATCCGCTTCGCCGATGCCAATACGATCGACCACGCCGGGGCGGAAATTCTGGATAAACACATCCGCGCCTTCGCACAGCTTCAGCAAGGCCTGCTTTGACGCCGGGTCTTTCAGGTTCAGGGCGACCGAGCGCTTGTTTCTGTTGTTATTGATGAAATTGGCCGAAAACCCGTTCTGCTTGTTGGCCGAGGCGCGTGTCTGATCGCCGCCGGTGCCCGGGTTTTCAACCTTGATAACGTCTGCGCCCTGATCGGCGAGCATCATTGTCGCCGAAGGGCCGGATACCATCGATGTAATGTCGATGATGCGAAAGCCGTGAAGAGGTCCTGTCATGCCGGCAATATACAGGCGATCAGGCGGGCAGGTCTAATCGTCCGGTCCGGCGGCGGATCGCGCGGGACAGGATGCCGTATCGCGGGGCGGCGATCATGGCAGCGGTTTGCAGTAATCCGGCGACAACAGCGATCATACCCGCCGCACTCAGCGAATCCGCATCGCCCCATAGCTGCGGGCCGAACGCCGCGAGCACATATCCGCCGACGCCGGCAATCGTGGCGACCAGTACGCTCAGCCAGAGCTGGCGCGACAGGCTGTCGGTCAGCATTCTTGCTGTCGCTGCCGGACAGATAAACATCGCGATCACCAGGATGGAGCCCACGGCCTCGAAGGCGGCGACGGCTGCCAGGGCGACGACGATGATGAGGGCAGTTGAGATTGTCTTCACCGGCAGGCCAAGGCTGGCCGCAAGGCCGGGGTCGAACGTCGATACCTTCAGTTCCTTGTAAAACGCGGTGATGGTGGCGGCGATGGCGATCGTGACGCCTGCGAGCGTGATCAGCTGGCGCGGCAGTTGTGACAGCGCGTCCCAGGTCAGCGCATCGTCCCAGCCGGTGACACCGAGCCACAACGTCGATTCCAGGTTTCCGTAAAGCGCGTGTTCGGCGTCGATATGCGCGTTCGCGGCGCCCGTCTGTTCGAGCAGAACAATCCCGATCGCGAACATGGTGGTGAACACGACCCCCATTGCTGCGCCGGATTCCAGTCGCCCTGCACGGCGAATGATTTCGATCAGCCCGGCGGCGACGACGGCGGCGGCCATCGCGCCCAGCATCAGCGGCAGGGTCGCGATGGTCCCGGCGATCAGAAACCCGGCGACGATCCCGGGCAGCGCAACATGGGAGATCGCATCCCCGATCAACGCCTGGCGGCGCAGCACGAGGAAATTGCCCAGTAACCCGCAACTCGTCGCAGACAGGACCGCGACAAGGATTGCCGGCAGGTCGATGGACAGGAAATCCGCGGCTGTCATCTGGCCGGGCCCTCCAGCGCGGCGATGATATCGGCGGAAAGCACGTCTTCGATGCGCAGCCCGGAAAGCGGATTGAAGGCCAGCGCTGCATCAGGGTGTCGGGTTCGATAGGTTTGCCACAGGCGGTCCTGGCGGCGCATTTCCGCCGCGGCCCTTCTGCCGCTTTCGGTAATCCGGGCATCTCCGTCAATATAGCCGCGCAGCCGGATCACATGGTAGGACAGGCCATCCGGCGGCAGGTATCCATCCGCCATGGCGAGCAGGCCACGCACCGATGCAGCGCGAAGGCGCATCTTCAAACGCCGGACTGCCCATCCGATCACGCCGCGCCGTGGCGCAAACATCAGGCTGAACGCAAAGATCGTGGCGGCGGCCAGCACGATTACGGCGCCGGCGGGCATGTCGGGCAACAGGGCGGACAGGCTGCCGCCGGTCCATCCTGCCAGGCCGCCAAAGAGGCCTGACAGGGCAACCAGGCGGCCCAGTTTCTCGGTCCAGAACCGGGCGGATGCCGGGGGAATGATGACCAGTGCAATGATCAGCACCAGACCGACGGTCTTGAGTCCGATGGCAACGATGGCCAGTAACAGGCCGATCATCGCGAGATCAAGCCGGGCGATACGCCAGCCCTGCGCCGCGGCAAATCCTTCATCGAACGCGACTGCGCCGAATTCCTTCAGCAGCAGCAGGGCGATCAGGATTGTTAATAGCGATGCCCCGCCGATGAGTTGCGCTTCCCCGGCGGTCAGGGCCGCGGTGGAGCCGAGCAGGAAACTGTTCAGCCCCGCCTGGCCCGCTGCCTCCAGGGCCTGGATATGGCTGAGCAGTACGATGCCGAGCCCGAAGAAAACGCTGAGGACCGTGCCGATTGCCGTGTCTTCCGGCAGGCGGGTGTAGTCCCGGATCCATTGAACACAGAGCACGCCAAGCACACCGGTTGTCGCCGCGCCCGCCATCAGTAGGGCAAGGTTCCGTCCTGTGCCGCCAAGCGCGATGCCGATCAGAAAGGCGATGGCGATACCGGGCAGGGTGGCGTGGCTGATCGCATCCGAGATCAGCGCACGTTTGCGCAGGAACGAAAAGACACCGATCACACCGCCGCCTATGCCCAGCGCAATTACGCCTGCGAGAACGATGGACGTGTTGTACCCGGCCTGAAAGGTCAGGACGGCATAGAGCTCTTCCGACATCGGATTCAAGCGGAGCGGGCGATGGCCCGGATTTCGGTTTCTGCCAGGCGCCCGCCATAGGCGCGTTGGAGAACATCTTCGGTCAGCACGTCCTTGACGGTTCCCTGCGCGATCGCGCGGACGTTCAGGATCAGGGCGTGATCGAAATAGTCTGCCACCGTCTGCAGGTCGTGATGAACACACAATACAGTGGCACCCGCATCGCGAACCCCGCGCATCACATTGACGATTGCGCGTTCGGTCGCGGCATCGACCCCGGCGAACGGCTCATCCATCAGGTAGAGATCGGCTTTCTGGGCAAGCGCACGGGCAAGGAAAACCCGCTGCTGCTGTCCGCCGGAAAGCTGGCCGATCTGGCGGCCTGCAAAATCGGCCATGCCGACCCGGTCGAGATAGTCGCGGGCGGCGTCGCGGTGACGGCGGCGCACGGGACGGCACCAGCCTATCTCGCCGTACAGGCCCATGGCGACAACGTCCTCGGCCGATGCCGGGAAATCCCAGTCCACGCTTGTGCGCTGCGGGATATACGCGATCCGCCGTCGTGCCTGGCGGAGTTTGCTGCCGAAAATGCGGACATCACCGGCAAGGGCGGGAACAAGTCCGAGCATGGCCTTGATCATGGTCGATTTGCCTGCACCGTTCGGCCCGATGACGGCGATCAGGCCGCGGTCCGGCGCGTCGTAATCGAGGTCCCAGACGGCGGGCTTGTCGTCATAGGCGACGGAAAGACCGCGGATCGACAGGGGTGACGGCGCGGCGTAATTGCGCGGCTGTCTGCTTTCGAACGGAATCAGGCGGGGAGGGCTCATCGCTCAGTCGGCCCCCTGTGCCAGCTGACCGCCAATGCCGACTGCCGGCACCTTGCCGCCGAGTGCGCGGACGATCGTGGTCACGTTGTGGTCGAACATGCCGAGATAGGTCCCGGTATATCCGCCCCCGGCGCCCATCGCGTCCGAATACAGAGAGCCGCCGATGCGGACGTTGTGGCGCCGCGCGGCGGCACCTTCGATAAGGGCGCGAACATTGCGGGTCGATACCGTTGTTTCAACAAAAACAGCCGAAATCCGGCGTTTTACGAGCGTATCTACCAGCATTTCAATCTTGCGTATCCCGGCCTCGCTTTCCGTACTCAGGCCCTGAATGGCAAGGACGTCGATCGAGTAGGCCCGTCCGAAATAGCCGAATGCATCATGTGCCGTCACCAGGGCGCGCGATTCTGCCGGAATCGTGGCGATTGCCGACCGGGCACGATCGTCAAGTGCCCTGAGTTTTTCGAAATAAGCAGCGGCGTTGGTCCGGTATGTCGCGGCGTTTTCCGGATCGTGGCGTATCAGGGCGTCGACGGCCGAGCGCAGGGCGTATTCCCATAATGCGGGGTCCATCCAGATATGGGGATCACGGGTCTTGCCGTCGCCGGGCAGCAGGTTCCTGCCGGTCAGGGTATCGGCAATGCCGATGACCGGTTTCCGTGCCGCGAACCGGGCCAGCATGTCGAGCATCTGTGCTTCGAGATGGAGGCCGTTATAGAAGATAATATCGGCGCGATTGATCTTTGCGACATCGGATCTGGTCAGCCGGTACAGATGCGGATCGACGCCGTTCCCCATCAGGGTGACGATGTCTGCCTTGCCGGCGGTGATTTCCGCCAGTGGCTGGCCAATCTGCGCGATGGTGGTGACGACGTTTTTGCGGGCGTGAGCGGGAAGGGCGGCCAATGCCGCGAACAGGACGAGTGCGGCGCACGCACCTGTCAATCTGATCCCGAAAACTCTTGTCATCCGTCCCACCGATTGTGCCGCGGTGTTTCCCGCAGTCACTCAGATTTTAAACTGACGACGTGTTTTCGCAAGCGCTAATAATATAAAGCAAGGCTATAAAAGTTAGTCGAAGCTAACTTTCGGCATAAAAGACGCCGGTTATGGAATGATCGGCGTGCCCGCGACTGGTCAGCCGTCAAGCACCGCCATGAAATCGCATTGAATCATCACGATGGACTCGCCTTCCAGCGTGAATGCATGACGTGCGGGGCGGCTCCCGGCATCGGGGAACATTGTCGTCCATTCGGTGTTCAGCGCCGACCGGTCCGATGGATCTTTCAGCCAGACGTTCATCTTGATGATGTCGTTCGTCGTGCCGCCAGCCGCTTCGACGATATCGCGTACGTGAGCGAACATGATCGCGCATTGTGCTTCGATGGTGTCCGGAATGGCCTCGCTCCGCGTGTCGCGGCCCATGATGACACCGGTGACCAGCATATTGCCGATCACCGACGCATTGGGGATGGGGTTCTTATGCGCGAACCCGTCTATGTGTATGCTTTTCCGCCGGCTCATCGGATGTCTAGTTCATGTATTTGATGCTGCAGCCATAGGCGCGGGTTTTCGCCACGCTGACCGCGCGCCCGGCTTTGATATCCGCGAGGGCGGTACGGACATGGTTCCGCGCCCCCTTGATCGAATCCGGGTGCCAGTTCGAATTGTCATCGATGGCGCCGTAATAGGCGAGCTGCCCTGTGCCATCGATAATCGCCATGGTCGGTGTGTGGCGGGCGGCAAACTGGCGTCCTATTTTACCTTCGCGATCCAGCAGCACACCTGTCGGCACGGCCTTGCGCTGTGCGTTCAGGGCATCTGCCTGCTTGCCGTCGACATGGCCTTCAAGCCCCGGGGCCGATGAAATCACCTGCAGCCAGACAACCCCGTCTTTCGCAGCATCGCGTTGGATGGCCTGCATGTTGCCGACGCTGTAATGCTTCCGGACATACGGGCAGTCATGGTTGGTCCATTC
>CAJQLI010000327.1 GCA_905479125.1 uncultured Alphaproteobacteria bacterium
GCCTTCCCGCGGGTCTTACCGCCGTGGCCATGTCGGAACAGGCTTACCGTATACAGTTGCGGGGGCAGCCGGGGCTTGGATTTGCGCGCAGAGCGCTCTCACCTGTCCCCGTTCCCGGTTCGTCGGCCCGGCCACGTTAGACAAACGGCGGTCAAGCAGCAAGGCGTGATCAACCGTATTCAGTCGATGATTTGTCCCGGATACATTTTGGCGCGCACGTTCAGGCAGATCGACATATACGTTTTGACCGGGACCCGATGAAACCTGGCCCAAAAATAATGGATTGACAGAACTCGCATTATAAATGTTATAACATTGCATTATCAGCAACAACATCAAGTCTTTAAAAGACCTGTGCGAACCGGTTGAACGAACTGCAAATTCATGGAATGCGAGCAATGAAAAAACACACCTGCACCGCCCTCTCCGCCGCGATTATACTGGCATCTGCCCCCCATGCCGCGATCGCGGCTGATGCTTCGCCCTCAATATCGGGCGAAATTTCATTCGAGCTTCAGAATGACTGGAATTACGCGTCGGACGACCGGGAAAACCTGAACAACAACCTGTCGCCGACGGTGGAACCCTCGGTCACATTCCAGCTTTCGCCGCGCTGGTCGGTTTTCGCCCATGCGGTGATGGAACCGGTCGGCGACGCCACCAAGTTCGAAAACCGGGCTTTTGAGGATATCGGCCTTTACATGGAAGACCTGTATGTCGAATTTTCGGGCGATCAGGTCGGTGCCAAAGCGGGCAAGCTGAACCCCGGGTTCGGTGTTGCGTGGGACAGGGCAGCCGGCCTTTACGGCACGGACCTGGCGGAGGATTACGAAACGTCCGAGCGAATCGGCATCTTTGGCGACTGGCGCCTCGCCAACGGCGAATACGGCAGCCATACGCTCTCTGCCGCCACGTTCTTTGCCGACGCGACATTCCTCAGCCAATCCGCTCTCCGCGGTCGTGGGGACAACCGCAAAGAAGATGGCGGGCTCAGCAACACGGAATCGTTCGAATCTTTCGTTTTTGCCCTGAACGGCGAAAAAATGCCGTCTCTCGGGAACCTCGGCTATCACCTGTCTTTCAGACATCAGGCAGAAGGAGAGGGCAATACAGCGGATGAACAATCCATTGCTGCCGCCGTTTTCTCGAAATTTGATCTCGGCGGTGACGTGACCTTCGAGCCCCTTTTCGAAGCCGTGCATCAGACGGATCAGGGCGGCACGGCAGGTACCGACCGGCTGTATCTCACACTATCCGGCCAGATTGGCTGGAAGGGCTGGAACGTCGCGGCATCCTGGACCGACCGGGAAACGGATACCGCTGCCGCGACCGCCACGACGGATTCCCATTTTCAACTGTCTGCGGGCTATGCATTTGATTTCGGCCTTTCCATCGATGTCGGCTGGAAAACATCCGAGGATGGCGGAAACGAAACACGGACCCTGGGAGCTGTTGCGGCATACGCAATCGAATTCTAGACCAAATTGACCATGGGGCTTGTCACGCCCCATGGTCACAGGCATAAATTGTGCTGACGGGAGAAATGAAGATGATCCAGAACGCTCAAGACACTGCAAATTCGATCGATGCGCGCGCAAGCGTCGCTGCACCTGCGCTCCTGGCGCTGCTCCTCGGCGCCTTCCTCGTGCTTGGTACGGGCTTCGCGCATTCGGATACGATTCACAATGCCGCGCATGACAGCCGGCATTCGTTCGCCTTCCCCTGTCACTGAACAGGTAACGCTCAATGTTCAGGCGGATTTTCTTCACCGCCATTCTCGCCGGCCTGCTCGGCGGCCTGGCTATATCTGTCGTGCAGGAATTCACAACAACACCTCTCATCCTGCACGCCGAGGACTTTGAAAATTCCGGCGGCGACGGCTCACATAAACATGGCCTGCTTGATCGCGGTATAACGCTTATCGCGCCGGCTCTGGCGCATGGGCCGGCAGATTCTGCGACGAGCACCTGGGCCCCGGGCGGCGGCCTGGAACGGAAACTCTTTACCACCCTTGCAAATATCATCACCGGAATCGGCTTTGCGCTGATCCTGACCGCCTGCTTCACGTTGGCGGGGCGACCCATCAGCGGACAGACGGGCGTTTTGTGGGGGCTTGCCGGGTTCGGGATTGCCAGTCTGGCACCGTCCCTTGGCGTGCCACCTGAATTACCCGGCACGCTGTCGGCCGATCTTGTAAGCCGGCAGTCCTGGTGGTTCCTGTGCGTTGCGGCGACCGCAGGCGGTCTGTGGGCAATGGTGTTTCGCAAAGGTGCCGGCTGGATGATCGGCGGCATTGTCGCCATCGCGCTGCCCCATCTGATCGGCGCCCCTCAACCGGAAAGTATCGGGGGCAACGTTCCGCCGGAACTCGCGGCCCACTTCGTTGCCGCATCGCTGGTAACGGCAGCGATTTTCTGGTGCGCGACCGGCTGGCTGGCCGGCACGTTCTGGGAACGCTTCTCTTCCCGGGAAGCCTAAGAACTTACCTGCCCGCTGACGGCAGCCTCGTCGAATGTCGCCATGCCGTTATGGGCGGCCAGAGCACAGCGGAGAATACCGAGCGCGACCGCCGCACCGGATGCCTCGCCCAGCCGCATCCCGAGATCCAGTAGCGGCGCCTTGCCCAGATGATCGAGCAGCCTTCTGTGGCCGGGCTCCCCCGAAACGTGGCCCGCAACGCAATGGTCGAGCGCGCCGGGTGTCATCTTTTCCAGCACGGACACGGCCGCCGTCGTCACGAAACCGTCGAGGATGACGGGGATA
>CAJQLI010000328.1 GCA_905479125.1 uncultured Alphaproteobacteria bacterium
GCGCCGCCAGATTCATCGCGATTTCCGCAAGCCGCTGGTTATCATGACGCCGAAATCCCTGCTGCGTCATAAAAGGGCGGTCTCGAAACTCGAAGAATTCGGGCCGGGTACATCGTTTAACCGGGTACTCCCTGATTGCGGCGAACTCGTTGCACCGGCAAAGGTGAAGCGGGTCGTTCTGTGTACCGGCAAGATCTACTACGATCTTCTCGCTGCCCGCGAAGAGGCGAATATCGCCAATATCGCGCTGGTTCGGATGGAACAGCTTTACCCGTTCCCAAGTGTTTCGCTGTCCAAAGAGCTCGAAAAATATCCTAATGCCGAAGTTGTCTGGTGCCAGGAAGAACCCAGGAATATGGGGGCATGGCATTTCCTTGATCGTCGTATCGAGGAAGTTCTCGGCAATCTCGACGTGGATGCCGAACGCCCGGTTTATGTCGGTCGTCCCGAAGCGGCGTCCCCGGCAACGGGTTCGCTCGGCAAGCACAACGCCGAACAGCAGGCGCTGGTATCCGAAGCCCTGATGAAATGATTAAACGACTAGCCTGCTCCAGGAGCATTTAGAACATGGCCACTGAAATAATCGTTCCCACACTTGGCGAATCCGTCACCGAGGCGACAGTCGCCAAATGGTTCAAGGCAGAAGGCGATGCGGTTGCCGTCGACGAGCCGATCCTGGAACTGGAAACCGACAAGGTAACGCTCGAAGTCAATGCGAGCACCGCCGGTACGCTGAGCGAGATATCAGCTAAAGAGGGTGACAACGTTGAAGTCGGCGCGTTGCTCGGTCTGATCGGTGAAGGCGGTGCGGCACCGGCTAAAAAGCCGGAAGCGGCGACACCGGCGGCTCCGGCAGAGAAGGAAAAGCCTGCTGAAGCAGTGCCAGCCGCGACCACGATCGAAGGGGACGACAAGGATAAGTTGTCGCCGGCAGTTCGCAAGCTGGTTGATGAAAACAATCTTGATGCCAGCCAGATCAAGGGTACCGGCAAAGACGGTCGACTGACCAAGGGTGACGTTCTGTTATTCATGAAGGACGGCGGCGCCGCCGCAGCGCCTGCAGCGGCACTGGCGGCTAAACCGGCAGCACCTTCCGCGCCCCGTGCGGATGATTCACGCGAGGAACGCGTGAAGATGACCCGTTTGCGCAAGCGGATCGCCGAACGTCTCAAAGAGGCGCAGAACACGGCGGCGATGCTGACCACGTTCAACGAGATCGACATGACCAACGTCATGGCCGCGCGTAAAAATTTCCAGGCTGATTTCGAAAAACGCCATGGTTGCCGGCTCGGCTTCATGTCGTTCTTCGTGAAAGCCTGTATCGTCGCACTTCAGGAATTGCCGGCCGTAAACGGCGAGATTGATGGCGATGAACTGATCTACAAGAACTATTACGATATCGGCGTGGCCGTCGGTACCGAACAGGGGCTTGTCGTGCCGGTTCTGCGCGATGCAGATAAAAAGTCATTCGCCGATGTCGAAAAAGGCATTACGGAACTCGGTCTGAAGGCCCGCGACGGCAAGCTCGGGATGGATGAACTGACAGGTGGCACGTTCACGATCACCAATGGTGGCGTCTACGGTTCGCTTATGTCCACACCGATCCTTAATCCGCCGCAATCCGGTATTCTGGGGATGCATAAAATTGACCGTCGTCCGATGGCGGTGGGCGATTCCATTGAAATTCGCCCGATGATGTATGTCGCGCTGTCTTATGATCATCGGATCATTGATGGTCGTGAGGCGGTGACGTTCCTGGTGCGTGTCAAGGAATGCATCGAAAACCCGGAACGCATCCTGCTTGCCGTCTGATCGAAAGCCAGAAACATGAGTGATTCCCATTTTGACCTGATCATTATCGGTGCGGGCCCGGGCGGTTATGTCGCCGCAATTCGTGCAGCGCAGCTCGGCCTCAAAACCGCCTGTATCGAAAAGCGCGGCACGCTTGGCGGTACCTGCCTCAATGTCGGCTGCATCCCGTCAAAGGCTCTGTTGCATTCATCGGAGAAGTTCGAAGAAACGCGGGATCATCTTGCCGAGCACGGCGTTAAGGTCGGCAAGGTAGAGCTGGATCTCGATACGCTCATGGCGCGCAAGGACAAGGTCGTCGACGGCCTTACCAAGGGTATTGCGGGCCTGTTCAAAAAGAACAAGGTCACTTCTATCACCGGGTCTGCCCGGATCGCCAGGGCGGGCGAGGTCGTTGTATCTGCCGATGGCAAAGACACCAGTTATACAGCCGACAACATTCTCATCGCGACCGGCTCGGAGGTCGCTCCTCTGCCCGGTGTCGAGATCGACGAAGACCGTATCGTATCTTCAACGGGTGCGTTGTCGCTGGACAAGGTGCCGAAGCACCTGGTCGTTGTCGGCGGCGGATATATTGGTCTTGAAATGGGGTCTGTCTGGCGTCGTCTCGGATCCAAGGTCACCGTTGTTGAATTTCTTGACGCCATTGTTCCGAACATGGACGGCGAAGTCGGCAAGGCCATGCACAAGACCCTCGCAAAGCAGGGTATGGAGTTCAAACTCGGCACGAAGGTAACGGGTGCGAAATCGACCAAGACCAAAGTCGCCCTGACGGTGGAACCTGCCGCGGGCGGTGATGCCGAAACCATCGACTGCGATATCGTGCTGGTCTCGATCGGGCGCGTTCCGTTCACGGCCAATCTCGGCCTCGCGGAAGCCGGCGTTGAGATGGACGGCCGGGGCGTGATCCAGGTCGACGGCAATTTTAAAACCAACGTGGACGGTATCTACGCGATCGGCGACGTCATCCCCGGTCCGATGCTGGCGCATAAAGCCGAGGAAGAAGGCATCGCCTGTGTTGAGCGGCTTGCCGGTCAGGCGACGCATATCAACTACGATGCTATTCCGTCGGTGGTCTATACATGGCCGGAAGCTGCCTCTGTCGGGAAAACCGAAGAGCAGCTGAAGGATGCGGGCATCGCCTATAACAAGGGCAACTTCCCGTTCATGGCGAATTCGCGTGCCCGTGCAAACGGTGATGCGGAGGGATTTGTCAAAATTCTCGCAGATGCGGCGACCGATGAAGTACTCGGTGTTCACATTATCGGGCCTGACGCGGGCACGATGATTGCAGAACTGGCGCTTGCGATGGAATTTGGCGCATCGTCCGAGGATATCGCACGGACCTGTCATGCGCACCCGACGCTGAACGAGGCCGTGAAAGAAGCCGCCCTTGCTGTCGAAGGCGCGCCGATCCATATGTAACCCTCATGCCGGGGGCTTGCGATGAAACAGCGTCTGAAACGTTACGCCGTTCTCGCGCTTGGCTGGTTATTCATCTTTCTCGGTATTCTCGGTCTCTTCCTGCCGATCCTGCAGGGTATTCTTTTCCTCACGATTGGCCTGATCCTGCTGTCGCGGGAATCCGAATGGGCGGCCGGTAAGCTCGACTGGCTGAAGACCCGGTATCCTCGTTTCGGGAAAACCTATGACGAGGCGGACCGCCGGGCGATGCGTCTCTGGGAACGGTTGCGAGGACGAAAAAAGCCGGACTGACCGCGCTGGCATAATCCCGCGTCCATCTGCCCGATGACGCTTCTATGCCGTCTTCTCCAGATCGCTTTCGAGCTTGCGTGCGTGTGGACGCGCCCATAGCCAGAGCGTGATGGTCAGCAGGCCGCCGGCAGCTATGGTGACCGGTAACCCGGCAAAATTGGCGATCCATCCGGCGGCGAGTGCGCCGAAGGCAGGCAGTCCCCATGAAATCATAATGAACAGGCTCATCACACGGGCCCGCATGTGAGATTCAACGGCGTTCTGCATCAGCGTCTGAGAGCCGACACCGCCTACCAGCATGGCAAACCCTACCACCCCGAGGAAGCCGGCAGACAGCCATAGGCTTCCGCCGAAATAGCCGGCGGCGGCGCACAGGATCAGTGCTGTCGCCTGAACAAACAGGCTGAAGGTGACAAGCCCGGTCAATCCGGCGGTCCGCCCGCGCTGCGCGATCCAGATACAACTGACCATCGCCCCGAACCCCAGGGTCGACATCAGAATGGCCAGGCCGTCGGCGCCGCGATCAAATACCTCCGCCGAGAAACCGGGCATAAGTTCGATCACGGGTCTGATCAGCAGGCCTGTTACCGCCAGCATAACGAGCAGGAAACGGATGCCGGGATTGCGGAATCCGTATCGTACGCCGGTCACGATATCGCCGGTAAGATCCCGCCAGGGGCCGGGGTTTCGTTCGGGCTCGTCCGCCTTGATGACCAGAAGTGTCAGGCAGAACTGGGTGAAGGCGATGGCAACGACCGCGAGCACGACCCCTGAACCCGTCCAGACAAGAAGCGCGCCGGCAATAGCCGGACCGATAAACCGCGCGGCGTTGAACGTGGCCGATCCCAGTGCGATTGCCGGTGCCAGGTCCTGCTTCGGCACCAGCGCGTGGACCAGCGCCATGCGTGCCGGCGTGGTCAGCGATTCAAGCGACCCGATCAACAGGGCGGAAACCAGGACCAGTTCAATCGTGATCACACCGGCGAGTGTCATGGCTGCAAATGCCGCGGCGACAATCGCCGTTGCAGTCTGTGCCAGCAGGGTGATCCGGATATAGCCGACCCGGTCAGCGATGGCGCCCGCCAGAACCGAAAACACGACCAGTGGGAAGCTTTCCGCGAAGGCGATGATACCCAGCCATGTTGTTGATTCCGTCAGTTCCCAGGTTAGCCAGCCGACGGCTATGCGGTACATCCACCGGCCGATTGTGTTTATGCCGTTGCTCGACCAGTACAGCAGGTAATCCCTGTGCGATAGCGCCCGGCCGATACCACCGAACATGCTAGTCCCGGACGATCGCGCGTGGGTGGGCCCGGTCATAAACGTTGATCAGCTGCCGGGTATCGACATCGGTATATCGCTGTGTTGTCGACAGGGATACATGCCCGAGCAGTTCCTGAATGGTCCGCAGGTCACCGCCGCCTGCCAGCAGGTGTGTTGCAAAACTGTGACGCAGTGCATGGGGTGTCGCCGTATCCGGCAGGCCCAGATCAGCCCGCAGATGGCGCATGGTGCGTTGGACGACACCCGCGTTGAGCCGCGCGCCACGTGATCCGTAAAACAGCGGTCGGTCCGCGTCGAGCGGGAATGGACAGGCTTTACGATAGACGGCAATGGCGTCAATCACGACGGCCAGTACGGGCACAATGCGCTGTTTGTTGCCCTTGCCGGTGATGGTCATCACCTCGCCGGTGGGCACGTCACGCTGATCAAGGCTGAGGGCTTCATCGATACGCAGGCCGCAGCCATATAGCAGGGCGAGGATTGCGACGTCGCGCGCGCCGACCCAGGGTTCGGTGGCAATTTCGGCGGCCCGGCGCAGCAGCGCCAGGGCGTCGTCGGCATTCAGTGGCTTCGGTACGGATTTGGGCGGTTTGGGTACTTTGACCGCGGCGAGCGCCTGATTGTGCACGCGTCCTGTCCGGTCAAGAAAACGGAACAGATTGCGCAACGCGGACATCGCGCGGGCGATGGAAGTTCGGGAAAGGCCATCCTGTAAACGGGCGGCGAGCCATGCACGGAATTCGGCCGGTTTCAGGTCGCCAAGCGCCGCAAGGTTCGGGGTTTCCCCGCGGTAGTCGTTCAGGAAAACCAGAAAAGCCGCTATGTCACGGCAATACCCGTCCACCGTATGGACAGATGTACGGCGCTCGGTGATGAGCCAGCGGCGCCAGTCTTCAAGCGCGGCGAGCAGGTCCGTCTGCGCCGTAAACCGGATTAGTTTTTCGGCCCCAGGCATTGTTTCAACCGTGCCTCCAGC
Source organism: uncultured Alphaproteobacteria bacterium (assembly GCA_905479125.1). Lineage (GTDB taxonomy): Bacteria > Pseudomonadota > Alphaproteobacteria > MPNO01 > UBA830 > CAXBCP01. The sequence continues at coordinate 5,786 of CAJQLI010000328.1, forward strand.
ACATCGGCGAGGAATGAGATCAGATCCGTCGCCTGGTCCTTTTCGAATCCGTCTTCGCGGCCCGACCCGAGGGCCAGCAGCATGTCCGGCGAATTTTTGCCGGCGCGCAGCCGTAAATAGGCCACCGATTTCACGCGTGCGGCGTCTTCGCCGAACACGAAGGATTCGCCCGCGGTCTGTCCCTGCAAAAGGATGCGTTGTTTGGCACCCATCAGGTTTTCGATACCGCCCTTGCCGATCGCGGTAGCCCCGGCCAGAGCTAACGCCCCGGCATCCTCGATGCACAGGACGGCTGATTCGATATCGAGCATGGCCGGCAGTTTGGCGCGGATGACATTGTTCAACACCTGGATGTCGTTGGCGCCGACGACCGCAATTGCCGCCTGGTGGACTTTCGACTGGCCTGCAGCATTCCCTTCCACTGCCGATAACAGCTGCTTTTCATGGCGGCGCAGGCTGGTCAGGTCGTCGCGCATCCGTTCCAGCATAAAATGCTGCATGTCGAGGATGCGCTCTCCACGTTTGAATTCCGGCGGGGTGAGGAACGTCAGGACTTCCGGGTTTTCGTGCAGGAATTCCGGATGGCGGCGCAACCAGGCGGAAACCGTCTCGGCGGTCAGGCCGTCCGACTGGATTTTTGCCGCGTCGTCCGACGGCCCGCTCATGCTCAGGACCCCAGGATCGACTGACCGGATCCTGCCCAATCGGAAAGAAACGCTTCGAGTCCGGAATCTGTCAGGGGATGCTTGAACAGTTGGCGCAGGACACTGGGCGGGACGGTGACAACATCCGCACCAATTTGCGCCGATTCGATGACATGGTTCGGGCTGCGGATCGATGCGACCAGCACTTCCGTCTCGAAAGTCTCGTAATTGGCGTAAATAGTGCAGATTTCCTCGATCAGGCCCATGCCGTCACGGCTGATATCGTCCAACCGGCCAACGAAGGGTGACACGAACGTGGCCCCCGCTTTGGCGGCAAGAATCGCCTGGCCCGCAGAAAAACAGAGCGTCACGTTTACCTGGGTTCCGGCATCGGACAGAACCTTGCAGGTCTTCAGTCCGTCCGGTGTCAGCGGCACTTTGACGGCAACGTTGCTGGCTATCTGTGCGAGTTTCTGCCCTTCTTTGAGCATCGTTTCGTGATCTGTCGCCGCGACTTCGGCGCTGACAGGGCCATCGACGATGTCGCAGATTTCTGCGATCACATCGAAAAAATTCAGGCCTGATTTGGCGATGATCGATGGGTTGGTGGTGACTCCGTCAACCAGGCCTGTAGATGCCAGGTCCCTGATCTCGGCAACGTCTGCCGTATCCACGAAAAACTTCATAATAATCCTTCAGTTCTGGTCTGCCCGTCCGAATCTGAAAATTCGGCCTGCCGGCTGTGTCCGAGATGTTTTGTTTCGCCAAAAGCGCTAGTTTGGCCGACAGCCGATTGGCCCCCCCGAACGGCTGGGATAGAGTGTATCCGATGGACCCCACCCTTTCTATACACGCCGACACCGCTCGGACGACTGCCGTCAGCGTTCTGCTGCCGCTGCCGCTGATCGCGCCTTATGACTATCTGGTGCCGTCGAATCTGTCGGTGGAGCCGGGGTCCTACGTCGAGGTGCCGTTGGGTGCACGCCAGGCGACGGGTGTTGTATGGGGCCCGGCACGAGGCGGTGTGAACCCTGAAAAACTCCGCGAAATCAGTGCTGTATTGGACCTGCCGCCGATGCCTGACAACCTTCGTCAGTTCGTCGATTGGGTGGCGGCGTATACGCTGGCGCGCCTCGGTACGGTACTCCGGATGACCATGAGCGTACCGAAGGCATTGAGCCCGCTGAAGCCTGTCACCGCCTACCGGATTGCCCCTTCGGTCGACCCGAAAAGCGAATCACTTCCCGGCGGTGTGCGGCTGACGGATGCCCGCCGGCGGGTTCTGGACGCGCTTGTGGATGGCAAACTCCGAAAGGGTCCGGATCTCGCCCGGATGTCCGGCAGTTCGCCTGCGGTGATTCGGGCGATGGCAGATGCAGATGTCCTCCAGCAGATCGCCCTGACGGAAGAAGACCCTGTCGG
>CAJQLI010000329.1 GCA_905479125.1 uncultured Alphaproteobacteria bacterium
GTCGATCTTCGAGGAGCTGCACCCGGTGCCGTTCCGCGGCGACGACCCTACGCCGTGGCTGGTCGAAACCCTCGCCCGGCTTGGCGACGCGGTCCCGGGCGGCATCACGCTCGGCTATCACCTGTGTTACGGCTCAATGGGCAACAAGCACTGGAAGGAACCGGATGACCTCGGCATCTGTGTATCGACCGCCAACGCGATCTCAAAAGGCGTCAACCGGCAGATCGATTTCTTTCATATGCCGGTGCCGGTCGACCGCGACGATAATGCGTATTTCTCACCGCTGGGCGATCTTTCCATGGCGGAAGAAACACTCGTCTATCTCGGTCTCATTCACGGTGCCGACGGCGCCGAAGGTGCGGCCCGGCGCATCGCGGCAGCGCGCAAACATCTCGACCGGTTCGGCCTGTCGACCGAATGCGGCTGGGGACGCATGAATGCGGATGAGGTGACGCCGCTGCTGGAACTACACGGGTCATTATAAAGAGCGCGGTCGTCATCCCGGCCTCGTGCCGGGATCCAGGCGGCCCAGACCGCTGAAAACAGACAGACTGGACCCCGGAATAAATCCGGGGTGACACACCAATATGTGGTTAGCTCGCCACGCCCCAGGTCAGCCCGAGGTCCTTCAGCCACCGCCGATAGGCCACCGAATACTTGTCTACCCGAAGATGCAGTTCATCCTGCAGGTCGAGCGGGATTTTGGCCGGACGCTGTGATTCAACGATCCATTTATCCTGCGCGAAAACCTGATCCTGGCGGTCGATGATCTGTTCTTCGGTCACTTCGTCACCGAAATTAATCGCGACCAACAGCCACACGAGACAGGATTCCTCGGTCAGCGGGGTTGCCGACAGCATCATGCAGAACATGTTGCCGTCGCCCGTTTCCTTGGCGAAATAGGCCGAGAGCGGGCGGAAAATCGTATAGTGATATTTCGTCATCGCCGGCACACCGCGGTGATCGGCATAGGGCTGCCAGACGTCGATCGGGCTCATCTTCAGGCCGTTTTCATCCAGCGTCACATCGTAATCGCCGATCACGTCGGGGCGCGACGGATCGCCGTTGATCATCGGATGCACGAACGGAAAATGCGGGATGTCGGTGAAATTCTCGATGGTGCGGAACGGGCTGCCACCGAATTCGTATGGCCCGACGATCTGCTTGCGGAAGGAATTCTTTTCCCATTCCGGAAACGGTGGAATGTCCTGTTTGGGCTCGCCCATGCACACCCAGATGAAGCCGTATTGCTCCTTCGCCTTGAACGCCATCACACGGGCGCGCACCGGCGGAGTGATATCCGGCATTGCAGGTATATGGGTGCACTTGCCGGATTTGTCGTAATTCCAGCCGTGATAGGGACAAATAATCCGGCCGTCTTTGACCTCGCCGATCGACAGCCGCGTGCCCCGGTGAACGCACAGATCGCGCCATGCCATCACCTTGTCGCCCGACCGCCAGAGCACCAGTTCGGTGCCGAGCAATTTTGCCGGGATCGCCTTGCCTTCTTCGAGATCCGCCGATCTGGCAACGACGAACCATTCCGTCGTCATCACCGGATCGTCAATCGGCGCATCATCTATCAAAACAGCCATAGTCCCATTCGTCCCTTGTGCCGGCTTCCTCCAAACCGATGTTAAATCCGTACCGGCCTCGGCGGTTGTTTTTTTCCCTTCCACGGCCGGGGTGGTTCCTGATTATAGAGCGTCCTCAGAAATTCACCATATCGCCGCCCTTGAGCGCCAGGCGCTCGCGCGCTTCCGCCGGGGTCGCGACTTCAAGCGACAGGTCTTCAACGATCCGTTTGATCTTGGCGACCTGATCCGCGTTGGATTCGGCGAGCTTGCCCTTGCCGATGTATAGCGAGTCTTCCAACCCGACGCGGACGTTGCCGCCCATGATCGCACCGCTGGTCACGAAGTTCATCTGATGACGGCCTGCCGCCAGGATCGACCACTCGTAATTTTCCTCGCCGAACAGCTTGTTGGCGATGCGGCGCATATGGGCGAGATTTTCGAGATCCGCACCGATGCCACCCAGAATGCCGAAAATCGTCTGCACGAAGAACGGCGGCTTCACCAGGCCGCGGTCGACGAAATGGGCCAGATTGTAAAGATGCCCCATGTCGTAGCATTCAAATTCAAAACGCACGCCATGGTCTTCGCCCAGGGTCTTGAGGACCCATTCAATATCCTTGAACGTGTTGCGGAAGATGAAGTCCCGCGTCATTTCGAGGTATTCGGGTTCCCACTTGTGCTTCCAGTCGTATCCCTTGTCGAGAATGGGAAACAGGCCGAAATTCATCGAGCCCATATTGAGTGACGTCATTTCGGGGCTGACAGCCAGTGCCGCCTGACAGCGCTCTTCCAGCGTCATACCATGGCCGCCGCCGGTTGTGATGTTCACCACCGCATCGGTTGCCTGCTTGATGCGCGGCAGAAATTCCATGAACACATCGGGGGACGGCGTCGGGCTGCCATCAATCGGGTCACGCGCATGCAGATGCAGGATCGATGCACCCGCTTCTGCCGCGGCAATCGCATCCTTTGCGACCTCATCCGGCGTGATCGGCAGATGCGGCGACATGGTCGGCGTATGGATCGCGCCTGTTACCGCGCATGTGATGATAACTTTGTTGTTCTTCGCCATTTCCGTTTCCTGTTCTATCTCGTTGTTTTATTGGTTCGAATTCGCAGACCTATGCAAGCCAATTCAAGTCCGCCAGCCTAGTCGTTGATAACCGCAACCGCGCGCGCCCACCCGCCGGACGCCGCTTTTATTTTTGTTGGGAAGCATATTACGTCAAACCCGGTCGACGGCAACTGATCGAGATTCCCCATCTTCTCGATCTGGCAATATCCCTTCTCCATCCCGGCCTTGTGACCTTCCCAGATGATCGAGGGGTCCTTCGTTTCCAACCAGCGTTCCAGCGTCTGTGGAAACGGCGCATCCCATGTCCATGCATCGGTACCGACGACGCGAATCCCCCGATCTGTCAGCCAGAGTGTGGAATCGCGCCCGAAACCGCAGCCCTTGTCCAGATAATCATCCTCGCCGTAGCGTCCACCCGCGGATGTATTGACCACGATGATATCGAGCGGCTGCAATTCATGACCGATCCGGTCGAGCTCCGCCTGCATGTCGTCCGGCGTTACCAGATAGCCGTCATCGAAATGACGGAAATCGAACTTCACACCCGCCTGGTAACACCATTCCAACGGCACCTCGTCGATGGTGATCGCGCGTTCGCCACCATCCATGGTCGGATGATAATGCCACGGTGCATCCACGTGCGTGCCGTTATGCGTCGACAGCTCGATTTCCTCCATCGCCCAGCCCATGCCTTCGGGCAATTGATCAGGTTCCAGCCCCGGAAAGAGCGCGCAAAGTTGCGGCGCGGTTTCCTTATGCGCGTGATAAGTGATCTTGGGCAGCATGAATTCCGGGTCTGACTTGATCCCGGATTCGAGCGGCACGGAAATATCGATAAGGCGCCGGGGCATGAATTCCTCCTGTTTTTATCGCCCGATTATGACGAAGCCGCATAGGCTTGGCGAGGGCAGGACGGCACGGTAGATGGCTTTGATTCTAGCCGGGGCGGTCTTCGCGCCGATCAAAGGCACCAGCGGTGACGCGCTGTAATTGTGGCGCGTTAACCGCGCTGGGAAAACCGCCGCCCCACCATCGATGCCGCGATATTCACCTTCTGGATATCGATTGTCCCGCCGGCAATGCCCCAGGCCCACGCATCGCGCATTTTCTGTTCGATCGGGTATTCGGTGGAAAACCCGTACCCCCCCATCAACTGAACGGCCTTGCCCGTCACATCGCGCGCTATTTCGTTGGCATAACATTTGGCGATAGAGCTTTCGCCGACCGTCGGCAGACCCGTCGAAGCGTTCGTGATCGCCCGATACAGGAGGAGTCGCGCCGCATCGCATTTCATCTTCATTTCGGCCAGGTGGAGCTGCACCGCCTGAAAATCGACGATAGGTTTTCCAAACTGGTGGCGTTCCTGCACGTATTCCAGAACGTAATCGAGGGCGGATTGGGCAATCGCAAGGCTCATCGTGGTGTTGCCACAGCGCTCCAGGTCGAAGGCCTCCATCAGTTGCTTGAAACCACCGGCCGGAACGATCTGGTTGCCTGCAGGAACGCGTACATTGTCGAAAAATATGTCGGCGCTTTGTACGCCGCGCAGACCCATATGAAATTCCGGCTTGCCGAAGCTGACACCCGCCCGGTCCTTTTCGACCAGAACTGCACCGATCCCATGCGCTCCCGGCGCATCCGACATACGGCAATACACAACATAAGCACCGGAATGTCCGGCGCCGGAGCACCACCGCTTGTTGCCGGTGATGACGATCTCGTCGCCGACGGCTTCGGCTTTTGTGGTCAGATCGGTCAGGGCCGTCCCCGCATTCGGCTCCGACATCGCGACCGCGACGATCATCTCGCCGGCGCAAACCTGCGGGACGATACG
>CAJQLI010000330.1 GCA_905479125.1 uncultured Alphaproteobacteria bacterium
AAAGCCCCGGCAGCTCGGCCAGCGGTTCAGCATCTTTCGTAATATCGAGGGTCGGCTGTCCCGGAAGGCCGATCGATTTCAGTCCATCGTTAATCCGTTTGTCGATCGGGTTTTCGATCTTCGGGATGGTGCGGTTAAAAAACCTGTCGGTCTTTTTTTCCCATGGGAACGGTGCAGGCTGCTGCTGGGCGACCGCAAGCTTCGCCGAGGCGCCGAGGATAACGGCGCCGGCCAGCAGGGACATCAGATCAATACGCATATTCCACATATAAGGGATCAACGCTCTTATTCCACTCGTTCTCGTACTTGCGGAGCTGATTTTCGGCCGGGGCATAACCGCGATCCGCGATTTCATGAAGCGGTGCGAGGAAACTGCTTTCGTCGTCTCCGCTCTTATCCAGGATCGCCCGGCGCTTGAGCCCCGCATCTGAAATCGCCAGAACCTCCTTCGCGAGGTCCGACATTGTGCGACCCTGAAATTCCGTGGCCATCGCGGTCTTCGGTGCGGACTGACGCAGGTAGTGATGATCTTCGATGGACCAGCTCTTCACGAGGTCCCAGGCAGCGGTCTGGCTATCCGCGTCGTATAACAGCCCTGTCCACATGGCCGACAGGGCGCACAGGCGCCGCCACGGCCCGGCATCAGCACCGCGCATTTCCAGGAATTTTTTCAGCCGCACTTCGGGGAAAATTGTTGTGAGATGGTCCGACCAGTCGCTCATCGTCGCGATCTCTCCCGGACGACCAGGCAATTCGCCTTTCAGAAAATCACGGAATGACTGCCCCGAAACGTCGATATATTCGCCATCGCGATAGACAAAATACATTGGCACATCGAGCGCGTAATCAACGTAACGCTGGAAACCCATATCGCCATCGAAGACGAACGGCAGCACACCGGATCTGTCCGGGTCCGTATCTTCCCAGATGTGGCTGCGGAAGGACTGCCAGCCATTCGGCTTGCCTTCGGTGAACGGAGAATTCGCGAACAGCGCCGTCGCCACGGGTTGCAGCGCCATCGAGACGCGGAATTTCTCGACCATATCAGCTTCTGAGCCGAAATCGAGATTGACCTGCACCGTGCAGGACCGAAGCATCATGTCGAGACCCAGACCGCCCTTCTTGGGCATGTAATCGCGCATGATCTTGTAGCGGCCCTTGGGCATCCAGGGAATTTCATCCCGCTTCCATTTCGGAATAAACCCGGCACCGACCAGGCCAACGCCAAGTTCTCCGGCCACCTCTTTGACCTGCGCCAGATGGGTATGTACCTCGTCGCAGGTCTGGTGAATATTTTCGAGCGGCGCGCCGGACAGTTCAAGCTGTCCGCCGGGTTCCAGCGAGATATTACAGTCGCCCGTCGTCAGCGCGATGGCGTTGCCATGTTCCATGACTGGCTCCCAGCCGAAACGCTGCAGCCCTTCGAGGAACTTGCCGATGCCCCATGGCCCCTCATAGGGGACCGGTTCAAGGGTATCGAGCTTGAAGACGAATTTTTCGTGCTCGGTTCCGATCCGCCAGTCTTCGACCGGCTTGCATCCTTCTTCAAGGTGCTCCGCGAGTTGTCGGAAATCGGTTATCGGTTCCGATTTACCTGACGGTGGTGCAGCCATCCCCAGTCATCCGTTCTTTCTTAGTGTTGCTGACAGGATCAATCAGACCAGTCGCCAAGATGGTTTTGCCAGCACACGAGTACTGCCGCCACCGCCGTGTCTGCCCTGAGGATACGCGGCCCGAGGCGAACCGGAGTAACAAAAGGCAGTTTCGCGAGTCCGTCAAGTTCAGATTGGCTGAACCCGCCTTCGGGCCCTGTCATGACCGCCCATGCTCCGCCGGGCTGCACACGAGACAATGCCGCCGGCGCCGATTCCGCGCTGCCCGCCTCAGCACACAGGATGATACGTCTAGCAGGGTCCCATTCGTGCAGCAATTGCGCCAGATTTACGGGTTCATCGACCATCGGCACGTTCAGCCGGGTGGACTGTTCGGCGGCCTCCACAGCGTTCGCCCGCAAGCGCGCCGTGTTCACACGCGTGACATCCGTATGCTCGGTCAGCACAGGACATATGCGCCCGACGCCAAGCTCGGTCGACATCCGGGCGATATTGTTCATCGGCGACGCCTTCACCGGCGCGAACAGTGACCAGACATCCGGCGGCACCCGCTGTTCCCGAAGATGCTGTTCGACAATCAGAACGCAGCGCGATTTGGATTCATATGCGATACGCGCAAGCCATTCGCCATGACGTCCATTGAACAACGCAACCATGTCGCCATCCTTCCGGCGCATGACCTTGCGCAGGTAATTGTGCTGATCCGGGTTGGCGGGCACAGCATGACCGTCTTCAAGATCGTATTCAACGAACAGCCGAAGCCGGGTCCGGTTGTCGTTGGTTGCACTGCGCGGGGGATTGTTCTGGTGTTCGTTCATGACCGGATATTGGCACAAATGGAACGACCGCGAATAGGGGGGTAGACGAATTGCCTGGTGATGGAAAAAGTCGCTATTTGTCTTGTCCGTCTGCAGCCTTTGTCTGTGCTATACCCTCGGC
>CAJQLI010000331.1 GCA_905479125.1 uncultured Alphaproteobacteria bacterium
CATGACAGCCGTGTCCACAGCACCGAGCATCGGCACCGAGATGTTGGATATGATGATGGGGCCGGCAATAAGCCAGACACGTTTATGAGTTTCGCGGTTCATGAATGTTCAGTGGCGGCAATACCCACGGGCGTCAAGCCGGTTTAGATACCCGGAACACAAGCGAGCCATTTCACGCCGGATAGGAGTGAGCTAAATTACCCTTCCACCAGAGGGGCAAAAGCAATGGCAGCACGATTGAAACAAGGCCTGATCAGGGGCGAGGACGGGCATGCCAGATGTTTCTGGCCCGGGGACTTGCCGGATTATCTTGCCTATCACGACGACGAATGGGGACTACCGGTCGCCGATGACCATCGGTTGTTCGAAAAAATCTGTCTTGAGGGTTTTCAGTCCGGCCTGTCCTGGCTAACGATCCTGCGCAAACGCGAAAATTTCCGCGAGGCATTTTCCGAATTCGATTTCACACGCATCGCAAAATACGGCAAACGGGACGTCGAGAAACTGGTCAATAACGCCGGCATCATTCGCCACCGCGGCAAAATCGAATCCACGGTAAACAATGCAAAGAAAGCCATCGAGATGGCCGACGAATTCGGTTCACTCGGCGCGTATTTCTGGCAGTTTGAAACGGACCCCGCCAATCGGCCCAAACGACTGGATCACAGCACCCTCAAGACACTCGGCAAAACCCCTGAATCCATCGCTCTGTCAAAAGACCTGAAAAAACGCGGGTGGTCATTTGTCGGCCCGACAACCGCCTATGCGTTCATGCAGGCGATGGGCATGGTCAACGACCATATTGACGGCTGTTTCGCCCGCGATGCGACAGAGAAAGCACGCAAAAAATTCAAACGCCCGACCTGAAGAACAGGCCGGGCGTTTAATCTCTATCGTCGAAAAAGCGAACGACGCCGTTATTTTTCGCAATTATTTATCAACGTCGGCCGCTACGCGAAATGTCACGATCTTGTCCGGGTCGCTGACACTGCCGTTCCGGCTGGAGTCACCCTTCTTGATCATATCGACGATTTCCATCCCGGACGTCACCTGACCCCAGATGGAATATTTGTTATCGAGATGGGGTGAGTCGCCCAGCATGATGAAGAACTGGCTGTCGGCACTGGACGGACTGGCAGAGCGCGCCATGGAAACCGTGCCGCGCACGTGCTTTTCCGACGTGAATTCCGGCGGCAGATTCTGGCCCGAACCACCCGTACCATTCCCTTCCGGGTCACCGGTCTGAACCATGAAACCTTCGATTACACGATGGAAGACAATGCCGTCATAGAATTTTTCGCGCACCAGTTCCTTAATCCGCGCGACATGCTTTGGCGCAAGGTCCGGACGTAATTCGATGACGATACGGCCATCCTTGGTTTCGAGGTAAAGCGTGTTCTCGAGATCCGCAGCCATTGCAGCCCCCATTGTTGTTATGAGCATAAACGCGCCTGCGCAGAATGCTCTGATATAGGATAGTCCAGTCATTAAGTGCCTCCAAAGAATTAGTGGCCTTTAGATGGCCCTGTTTGATCAGGTTTCTACCTTATTCGGCGCTGACGTCAAACCACCGAAATCGGTGAACCCAGATCGCCAAACCTGGACATCCCGTCAGATAATAAACTCGGTCGTTGCTTCCGGCGCATAGAGTTCTTCCGGCGTCAGCTTGCGGTGTGTCACGCCCTGTTCATCGCAATATTGCAGGAATGCCTCGATCGTTGTCCGGCTCGGCTCGATGCCATAAGGCCAGACACCGTTATCGCCAAAAATCTTGGAAGCGGTTTTCTCGGCATTCACATAGCCCCACGGCACCGGTATCTGAGATGCCGTCACGCTCGTCAGGCGTTCGACCGACCGGTCCCGCGCCTCTTCGAATGCGGTCATAAGATTCCGTGCGATCCAGGGATATTCCTCGTAGACGTCCCGCTTGATCGCGACGGTGTGCATGATCGGATAAATTCCTGTTTCCTCGAAATAGGATTCCTCGACCTCGCGGAAATCAGGCATCAGACGCGTCATCGCACCGTTTTCGAATTCATGCGGCGGATGCGCCGAGATCATGCAGTCGATCTCGCCCGACAGAAGCATCTCGGCAAGCGACTTATCCGCAACCTGCGTGTATTTCACGCCTGCCGGCAGGTTCAGCTTGGCCATTTCCACACGCCCCGGTGCATTCACGCCCGCCTGGACCCACTCGACCTCGTCAAGCTTCACACCGCCCTGGTGATGCAGCCAGCCACGTGCATAAACCGTCGCCGTCTGCGACCATTCAGGAATGCCGATCCGCTTGCCCTTCAGGTCCGTCGACTGCTTGATGCTGCCATCGCTGCGGATATAGAACGCCGAATGACGGAACACGCGGCTAATAAAGACCGGAATGCCTGTAATCGGCGGATTGTCTTGCGACATGATCGAGCAGTACTTGGCGAATGACAGTTCCGAAACGTCCCATTCGAACGACTTGGCAAAACGGTAGAATATTTCCTCGACCTCCATCTGCAGATGGGTCAGCTCGATTCCCTTCGGCTTTACCATGCCGGTCGCCAGATCACGGACATGGTCGTAGTCCCAGGTCGCCATGGTGAGATGAATATCGTTATGCATGTCGGTCTCCGTTATCGGATGATTGTGAGATAAAGCAGATAATCGAGAAACGCCGCGACACCAAGAACCGGCACCGCAACGAAGGCGATAAAATAAACCCATGCCCAGGCGGTAAAGCCTCGCCGGGGAATCGACTGGCCGTCTATGATGACGGAACGGTTTATCTGACTACCCATAACAACAGGTATAAACGCTACAGGTGCGAATTTGAATTCCCACATTGAAATTGATTGGACGCCGAAACGCGCCGCCTATGAACGGATTCAGGCAGCCTGCCCATCCCCGCTCGAACAGGCTTGGGCCTATGGCGATTCGATTGCCGAGATTTCAAAGGTTGAGATACGGCGCGCAACCATAATTGCCCAAGGTTCCCCCGTGGCGACCATCCAGACGGCGGAGCGCAAGCTTCCCGCAGGGTTCAACCTGGTTCGGCTGACACGCGGACCGGTCTCCACTACCCCGGAATTGCTGCCACAATTTGCACGGGCTCTCCGCACCGAATATCCCCGGCTGTCGCGCAATCTGCTCTTCTGGATGCCCGACGTCCTCGGTGGTGCGGATTCCATGCGTCCTATCGGCAAGCGCATGATGACAAACGGGTACACTACGGCGTGGCTGGACCTCCAGCCTGAACCGGACGTCCTTCGCGCAAACCTTCGGGGAAACTGGCGCAATGCCCTGGCACAGGCGGAAGCGGATGCCCCGAAAATACGCGACGATCGCCGCCCACGCGAAATCGAGACGTTCATCGCCGGCTACCTGAAAGATCGACGCGCGCAGAAATACAGCGGCCCTTCCGGGATCCTGGTCCGGCGCATCGCGGAAACATTCAAAAAAGACACGTTTCTGCTTCAGGCCCTAGACCATGGCGACGTCATCGCCGCGACGTTGTTTCTACGCCATGGCAACAGCGCAACCTATTACCTGTCCTGGACCACCAGTCTCGGCCGCGAGCGTAACGCCGCTCATCTGTTGTTATGGCAGGGTCTGCTCCAACTGCGCGAAACAGGCGTCAAATGGCTCGACCTTGGCGGTATGGATGCCCGTGCCCCCGGCCTCGCCCGGTTCAAGCTCGGGCTCGGTGCCGACGCCGTCACATATAGCGGTACGTGGTTTTGACAATCTTCCTGCGGACGTTGTTCACTGCGGGGTGTGCGTTCATTGGTTTTTGACGATAAATTAGTCACGCTCGAAGATGCAAATATTGTAGTTCAGGAATAATCATGGCCGTAAAAAACGATATCGATCCGGCAGCCGCCAAAAAGACGATACTCGATTATTGCCTGAAAAAAGGCGCTCTTGTCGCCGGTGTCGCAGACATCAAGGCAATCGAACGTATCGCGCCCGAAGGTCATCGGCCGAGCGATATGTGGCCGCGCGCAAAATCTGTGATCTCCCTCGGGGTCGGTGGCCAAACACAGGGAGCCTGGCATATACCGGCCAAGGCACTCGGCTATTTCGGATCCACCGAAGTCCGCGCCTATACCATTGCTTACGGCGCTGCCTTTCTGATCGAAAACAAGTTCGGGAAACGCGCCATCTACTGCCCGCCGGATATGGATACCGAGGCCGGCCCGCGTGTACCGTTCCAGAGCCTTAAACTGCATGCAGAACTGGCCGGGATAGGCGCACGGTCACTTGCCGGCGATATCCTTCTCCACCCCGAATTCGGCTACATGTATTTTGCGTCGATCTTCACCGAGCTGGAACTCGAACCCGATCCGCCGATGCAGGAAAACCCCTGCCCGACCACATCCTGTGTCGACCTGTTCCGCAAAACCGGCCAGACACCCTGCATGAAATTCTGCCCGGTCCAGTGCCTGTCCGGCGATATCGACGAGGACGGCAACCAGGCTGAAATGCGCTACGACATGGCGTCCTGCGCAGAAATGACCCAGCAGTTTGAATCCGTCCCCGGCGTTCTCGCGGATGCGATCCGCGCAGAGGATGAAGAAGAACGCGAAGACCTATTGTTCGACGCGGAGAACAAGATCCTCTGGTACAAGCTCTCGGTCGGCTCCGGCGGCCTTCTCGGCCAGTGTTTCGAATGCATGCGGGTCTGCCCGATTGCCAACCAATCACCCCAGGCAGATCCGATCCGGCGTTACGAAACGCGGATGGCCGCCGAGGGAGACGACGCATGACACGGGGCCTCAAACGCAGCCAGGTCGGTATGTCGGAAGAGATGATCCAGACCTATGGCGATACGATCTTCGATCTCAGCCATAACCTGCAGATCCGGCGCGGCGACCCGGTCCGGGAACTGAACTGGGAAGAAATAGAAAAACAGAAAGAGGCAGCCGGGATATCGGACGTCGAGATCGCCCGGAAACTCGGCCTCACGCATGATCAGGTAACCTATATCCGCACCATCATGGAACGTCGCCGCTTCAACCGGCACAACTATCACCGGCTATATGACCTGGGCGGCGGAAAACGTTTCAGGACAGAGCGGTTCGTGCCGCACCCCGAAAGATTTACATTTCGGCCGGAAGCGATCGCGCTGCGCAAAGCGCTTGATTTCGATCCGCGCAGCGCGAGCAAATACCTGAAACTCGGTCACTGGAACGGCGATACCGTTAGCTCCTGGCTGGATAAATGGGCCGACAAGACCCCCGATGCCATTGCCGTTCGCGGCCCGGACGGAATTTTGACCTACGCCGAGCAACGTGACAGCGCACGGCGCCTGGCCAACAGCCTTCTCGATATCGGTATACAGAAAGGCGACGTCGTCGCGATCCAGCTCCCCAACCTGGCGGCATTCACCACGGCATATTTCGGCGTCCTGATGATGGGCGGTGTTCTATCGACGATGCATATGCCCTACCGCGCCGGCGAAATGAAACCATTGCTCGAACATGCCTGTGCCCGCGCGGTCATCTGCGCCGGCGCAGCCGAAAACTATGACGCGCCGGCAACAATGCTCGGACTTCGGGACGAGGTTACAACGCTTGAACACGTGATCGTCGCCAGCGGTGATGCGCCCGACAATGCTCTGTCGCTTCGTTCCTTGATCGAAGACGGCACGTCGCATGCGATAGAAAATGCGTCGGTCGCTTCTGACCCTGCAATACTCTGCTTCACCTCCGGCACCTCATCCGCCCCTAAAGCCGTGGTTCACAGCTATCAGACGATGCTGGCCAATAATCGTATTGCCGCGCCCATCTACGGCCTGACAGCGGACGATGTCGTTCTGGGTGGCCCTCCGTTCACGCATGCATTCGGATTGTGCGTGCTGAACTTCACCCTGATGGCCGGCGCGACAAGCCTGTTAATGCCTGCCTTTAGCCCGCCCGGATTGATCGACCTGATTGAAAACGGGAAACCGACAGTGGTATTCGTCGCCCCCGCCCATGTGGCCGCCTGTATGAAGTCCGGCCACCTGGATAGCGGCGACCTGTCCTCTATCCGCATCGCAACGATTTCCGGATCGGCCTGCCCCCCGGACGTCGCCTATGCGCTCGAAAAAGCCATGCCTAACGGCGCTGTCGGCCAGATGTGGGGCATGACTGAATGCTTCATGGGGCTGCATACGCCGTTTGACGGCCCGGCTGACATACGGTGCGAAACACTCGGCGGCACAACACCGACCTTTGAGGCCCGCATGGTGCTGGAGAACGGAGATATCGCTCCGGACGGTGAAGAAGGCGAACTTGAAATTCGGGGATGCTCGGTAATTGCCGGGTATTTCAATAATGCGGATGCCAACCGAACCGCTTTCACCGGTGACGGCTGGTTCAAAACCGGTGACCTTGCCTGTCGTGATGCGAATGGAAGCGTTCAGATTACAGGGCGCGCGAAGGACCTGATCAATCGCGGCGGTATCAAGATTAATCCCGTCGATATTGAAGCCGTCATCGACCGGCACGCCGCCGTACTCATGTCTGCAATCGCACCGATCCCCGATGATGTCCTGGGGGAACGAGCCTGTGTCTATGTCGAGCTTCAGCCCGACAATTCTCTCACACTTGAAGAAATCTGTTCCTGGCTCGAAGAAAACGATATTGCCAAGATGAAGTGGCCGGAAAAACTGGAAATCGTGGCACGGATGCCGCTGACACCCACGCGCAAGATCATCAAGGGGGCACTGAAGCCCACCTGATGGCTTCGCCCGGGGTTAGAAACGGGTTGCAGACCGACAGTATCAGCTGGTGCGCGTCCTTTCGGGCGGGAAGAACAAGCTGACCGTTGTACCTTCATCGACCTCGCTTACGATCTCTATCCGACCGCCATGCATCTCGATAAACGCCTTGACCAGAGGTAATCCCAGCCCTGTCCCCTGATGATCCCGGGCATGGGCTGTATCCACCTGACCGAAGGGCGACAGAACCCTGTCAAAATTCTCCGCAGAAATACCCACACCGGTATCGCGAATATCGAACTGGAAACCGCCATCGGCACCAATTGACGCCACGAGATCGACGGTTCCGCCGGATGTCGTAAACTTGATCGCGTTCGACATCAGGTTCAACAGCATCTGCTTGAGTGACCGGGGATCGGCCAGAAGGTATGGCGGATTTTCCGGTAGTCGCCTGATCAGCGTGATGCCGGCTTCATCCGCCCTGCCCTTGACGATATGAATCACCGAACGGCAAAGCTCCGGCACCTGAATCTCGGTTTCGTTAAGGTCGAACTTGCCGGCCTCTACTTTCGACAGATCCAGAATATCGTTGATGATCGACAGCAAATGCGCCCCGGAATCGTATATATCATCCGCGTATTGCTTATACTGGGCGACACCGACGGGTCCGAACAACTCGTTCTTGATCACCTCCGAAAACCCCATCACGGCATTCAGCGGAGTTCGCAGTTCGTGACTCATATTTGCCAGAAACTCGCTCTTTGTTCGGCTCGCGGCATCGGCTTCTTCCTTTGCCTCAGCAAACTGCTGTGCAAGTGACTGAAGCTGCTCGGACTGCCTGTCGGAAACCTCTTTCGCCGCCTGAAGCTCCTGTACCCGGTTCTGCAAATCCTGTTCTGTCAGCTTCATCGCGGTCACATCGCTCAGCATAAGAACCGTGCCCTCGTCGGCGGTTTTACGCTCGGTCAGATTATACCAGCGCCCTGCCGACGTCTGAATAACGACGCTCCCCTCGGGCGAAGCGTGATACGCCATCTGACCGTCGAACCAGGTTGTTGAATTTTCACCGTCGTGATCCAGGACGATTGTCTCGGCAAGAATGGCGATCAATTCGGCGTAACGAATACCTGTATGTATCCCCCTCGAGCTTTCTCCAAAAGCAGCTGCCAGCTTCTCATTCGCTTTCTCGAGGATGTCGTCTGAATCGAAAAGAGCAAACCCGTCAGCAGATACATTAATAGCATCAGCAAGTCTGTCCTGTGCACGACGCGCACGGGCCTCGGCATCCGCCCCGGCATCTTCAACTTCCTTGCGTTCCGTGATGTCGGATATCGCACCCGCGACCCGATATACCCGGCCACTTTCGTCTCTGACGCCGCTGCCGCGCAAATAGAGCCACGACCAGCTTCCGTCTTTCCGTTTTACCCGCAATTCCGCCCCGTAGTAATCGCTTTGACCTTTTAGATGCGCGATCATCGATTCACGGTGAATTCCCAGGTCCTCTGGGTGAATCAGAGCAGACCACGCATCTATGCTGTCGGGGATGTCCCTTTCTGCGTAGCCCAGCATCTCTTTCAGACGGCGGGAAAGATACAGTGCGTTGGTCCCGACATCCCAGTCCCAGATCCCGTCCTGAGATCCTTCGGTAGCCAGACGGTAGCGCTCTACATCGCCGAATTTTCTTGCAACTATCTTTTCCAGCATCCGCCGGTTGTCGGGCGTCGGAGCCGCGCTCTGCGCAAATACGGGCGCGTCAAAGGGCTCGCGCCGGCTATCGCCGGCCGAGGGAACATTAACCGCTCCGCCATAGTTTTTAGTGTCTGGCATAAATATCGCCTGACAAATCCCTTTAATTGCCCATTCATCATGGGGGTGTTTCTTAAATTTTCCGTTAAATGAGAATTGCAGCTAAAGTGCATATAAAATCAGACTAATTCGCGATAAACGGCTGAAATCCAATGATGAAAACCGAGCTCTCAACCACCCCGGGAATCCAATGACATCTGTAATACCCGAATGGGCCCCGCCCAGTATCGCAATTGCAAACAGCGACCACACATTTCCCGTTCGACGCATCTACACGATCGGCAGAAACTATGCAGACCATGCGGCCGAAACCGGGCTGGGAGGATCAACCGGCAGCGTACCCGGAATTTCACTGAAACCGACCGACTCGCTCCTCGCGGATAGGGGTACCCTGGCGTACCCGGCCGCAACCCGGCATCTCGACCCAGAAATCGAAATGGTCGTCGCGATCGGGCGCGACGGCACAGATATAGCCCCGTCAGAAGCACTCGAACATGTTTACGGCTATGCCGTCGGCTTCGACATGATCCGGCGCGACGTAATGCATGACTGTATAGCGAACGACCATTCCTGGGACCTCTGCAAGAGTTTTGCCGGCGCCTCCCCTGTCGGATTACTGCACCCAGCGGCAGAAATCGGGCATCCGGATGCCGGAGATATCGTTCTTGAAGTCAATGGAGAGACACGCCAGCACGGCGATATCAATCAACTGATCTGGAAAACTGCAGATATCGTTTCCCGGCTTTCCGGCTACGCGCCGCTGCGCGCCGGCGACATTATTTTCACCGGAACCCCGAAGGGCCCCAAAGCAGTCGTCCCCGGAGACCATCTCGCGGGCAGAATATCAGGTGTCGGCACCCTGGATATTACAATTAGATAAATAATATCAATAGGTTATGTGAATAGAAAAATCTATTTTCATGACGGACCGATTACCTGAACGAGTGTGGTAATGCGTCCGAACGCAACTGTCGGTTTTTTTTACAGATTCAATCAGCGGCTCAAATTGGTTAACTATACCAGCCTGAATTATATAGATATTCCTGTTTGGCACGGAAATTGCATGGGGTAGGGCTGAGAGCGGTCGAAAGCAGATCCTGCAGACGCCGCAATTCAAGCCAGAGAGAAACAGATCATGATGTCCAACCTGTTTGAAATCACCCTCAGAAAATCCCGGCCCGCGGTATACGCCATCGCAGCATCGGCATGCATCTTCGGCGTGACCAATCTCACGCCCTCCTCCGCCTCGGCTACAATATTCGAGTACGCCCTGAACGACCATCCCGACGGCAATCAGGCTAATCCTGAATATGGTCTGCGTCTTGACGGTTTGTACGGAGGCAACGGCAACGAATTCACATTCAGCTTCAACACGCCGGGGACGGGCATGACCCTGCTCTATGACGACCAGGCAAATTCGGTGCGTATTCATGGACGCGCCTTTGGCGGTATCGATACCGGGTCCACCTGGGATACGAATAATTCCGGTTTTGTCGACATCGACTTCACCTACCGGCAGAATCTCATCACCACGGGCAGCGGAACGATTGGCACTGATATCGCAGATGTCGGGCTCCAGACGACCGGCCACGATCAGAACGTCGTTACCGGCAACTCCGGTACTCTTACCCTTGCAGCCGGCCTTGGCAGCATCTGGACCGGCGCGAATGCCGGCGACGAATTCACCATGGTGGACCAGGAAAGCAACGGTTTCTCCTTCAAATTCAACAATTTTGACGACCATCGCCTCGGCACACATCCAGGCTTTGGCGGCCCGGAGACATTTGTCGGTTGGGGCTGGCTCAATCATTGGGAAACCGGTGACGCGCCTCGCGGCCATGTGTATTCAAGCGATTGGCTGTTTACCGGAACATATATTCCCCCGACCACCACCACCGAGGTCCCGGAATCCGGAGCGCTTATCATCTTCGGTTTCGGTTTTGCCGGACTGGCATTGCACCGTCGGCGCAAACAGCATTCCGCCTGACCCCCTTCAGGCGAACAGAAAAAACCCGGGCATCGTCCCGGGTTTTTTTGTGCCTGCCTTCACCGAAGATTAAACCGTTGGCGCGATATTCATCGCTTCATTACCAATGGTGTTGTTTTGCTGCCAAGCGATCGCCCGACGGACATATCCGAAGCTGTCATTGTCTATAACGGCCGCGGCGTCACCACGCGTGTATCGCGGCTGACAACAACCACCATGACCGTATATGCAGACGTCATCACGCCATTGGCCGGCGAGGAAGTCACCATCTTCATCAACGGAATCGGCATCATCGATTCCTGCGTCACCACCGTTGAACCACCGCGTATCGATCTGTCGTTCCTGACGGATACGCAGGCACGCTGGCGACGGATTCAGGAACTAAGACAAGAAATTTTCTGACAATTGTTAGAGCGGCCTGCCTGCCCTTCCCCCCTCGGATCGCGCGATTCGAGAGATAGCCATTTATGCCATTGCCCGGGCCCGCCCAAAGGGGTGAAATGGCCCATGGGTGCACCTTTTCCATTCTTTGGTTATCTTATTGTTGTGATCGCGGCTCTCGCGTTTGCCGGCAATAACGTCTTCGCTGTCCTGTCATACGAAGGCGGAACGACACCGCTGACGCTGATCACAATCCGGATGGCCCTCGCGCTGATCGCCCTCACGATCCTCATGCTGGTCACAGGACGTTCGATCCTGTTGGCCCGCAGAGAGCGCAACGCAGCGCTCGCCCTCGGGGTGCTCCAGGCGGTCATGTCATACTGCCTGATGGCCGCCTTCGACCATATCGCGGTGGGTCTCGCCGTCCTGATTTTCTACCTGTATCCGGTGTTAACAGCCCTTGGCGCCTGGCTGATGCGCCAGGAAACGCTCAACCGGGGTATCTTCATCGGCCTGATTGGCAGTTTTGGCGGGCTTGCCCTTGCTCTTGGCGATACCGGCGCAACTGTCAGCATATTCGGCATGGCGCTCGCCGCCGCCGCCGCGCTTTTCATGACCTGCGTTATCCTGCTGAGTGCAAAAATTCTCCAGACCGACAACTCCCGCGCGGTCACAGTTCACATGCATATATCGGGCGCCCTGATATTTGTCGTGATCAGCCTGATTGCAGGCGATTTTTCTCTTCCGCAGACGGACCGCGGCTGGATCGGTCTGATTGCCGTTCCCCTGTTCTATACAATTGCC
>CAJQLI010000332.1 GCA_905479125.1 uncultured Alphaproteobacteria bacterium
CTTCGGGTGGGTCGGTACCGATGCCGGACGGCGTATCATCGGTAGCATCATTTCCAGCGGATTCGTTATCGTGATTGCCGTCATTTTTTGGGAAATGGTGAGCTCGATGATCGAGCGGTACCTTGCCCGAAGCGCCGAGGGCGAGGTCGAGCTCAGTGCACGGGCCAAGACACTGCTGCCGCTTCTGCGAAAGGCGCTGCTGGTCGTGGTCTCGACCATTGTCGGTTTTATCGTCCTGTCCGAGATCGGCGTGAATATCGGCCCGCTTCTGGCCGGCGCCGGCGTTGTCGGCTTGGCCGTCGGATTCGGATCGCAGACGCTGGTGAAAGACGTGATTACCGGCGTGTTCATTCTTGCCGAGGATCAGTTCGCGGTCGGTGATGTCGTCCGGGTGAATGACAAGGCCGGTTCGGTCGAGGAAATCACGATCCGTACCATCCGGCTCCGCGATCTTGGTGGCAACGTGCACATGATTCCGTTCAGCTCGGTCGGCATGGTCGAGAACATGACCAAGGACTTCTCGCGCTACGTGTTTGATGTCGGCATCGCCTATCGTGAAAACGTGGATGATGTGATCGAGGTGCTGAGAGAACTCGGTGCCGAAATGGAGGCGGATGAGTATTACGGCAAGTTGATCAACAAGCCGATCGAGATCATGGGGCTCGACAAGTTTGCCGATTCCGCAGTCATTGTCCGTGCGCGCCTGACCACCAAGCCGATCAAGCAATGGGAAGTCGGCCGTGAGTTCAACCGGCGTATGAAGCGCAGGTTCGATGAGCTCGGTATTGAAATTCCGTTCCCGCACCAGACGATCTATTTCGGCGAAGACAAAAGCGGAGCAGCACCGCCTGCCTATATCGAAATGGGCCGGAAAGACCCAGCGCCCGCGCCCGCCGCATCTGCGTCGCCATCGTCAAGCGGCCCGGCCCGCACGGACAGGGTAGATATTGTCTCCGACGATGGGGGCGAGTAGCAGCGCATGACCGTCTCCGCACGTCCCATGGGACGCTTCAACTGGCTCGGCCTCTGGACCCATTACTGCAAGGAAGTTCACCGGTTCTGGAAGGTCGGCTTCCAGACGCTGCTTGCACCTGTGATCACGACGCTGCTTTTTCTCGCCGTTTTCACGTTGGCCCTTGGCCGCGCGGTTGAAACCGTCAAAGGGGTGCCGTTCGAGGTTTTCCTGGCGCCGGGACTGGTGGTGTTTGCCATCATTCAGAATTCCTATGCGAATACCTCGTCGTCGATGCTGATCCTGAAAATTCAGGGCAGCATTGTTGATCTGCTGATGCCGCCACTGACGGCAGGCGAAATCGCCTTCGGCTTTATTGCCGGCGGGGTCACCCGCGGCGTGCTGGTCGGTTTTCTGGTCGGGCTGGCGATGTATATCTTCACCGGGCTGACGGTTGTTAACCCGTGGATCATCATCTTCCATGCTGTGTCGGCATCGGTGATGTTATCGCTGCTTGGCCTGATCACGGCGATCTGGGCGGACAAGTACGACAACATCGCTTCGATCACCAATTTCGTTATCACACCATTGTCATTTATGTCGGGTACATTCTATTCGATCGACCGTCTGCCGGGCTTCTGGCACGGGCTGGCGGAGTTCAATCCGTTTTTCTACCTGATCGATGGATTCCGTTCGGGGTTCATCGGCACATCCGATGCGCCGATCCTGACCGGGATTATTGTGATCACATCATTGAACGTGGTTTTGTGGGCAGCCTGTTACGAAATGCTCCGGCGGGGATACAAGCTGAAAAGCTGACGTCAGGCCGCCGGGCTTTGTCCGCATACCCCCCCTGAGGGTTCCAACATTGGCAAAAACTGACGATACAACCCCGCAACTTGATGGCGCGTCCTTCAGGCAGATAGATGACGCGTCGCTATTCGATCCGCCGCGCAGCGGTCATCCGCCCAGAATCCTGTTGCTTCATGGCTCGCTGCGCGACCGGTCCTTCAGCCGGCTGGCGAACGAGGAGGCGGCACGGATTCTTGTCCGCTTCGGCGCCGAGCCCCGGATATTCGATCCGTCGGGCCTGCCTTTGCCGGACGACGCCGATGAATCGCACCCCAAGGTTCAGGAATTGCGGGACCTCGTCATCTGGAGCGAGGGTATGGTCTGGTGTTCGCCCGAACGTCACGGCTCGATGAGCGGTATCATGAAGGCGCAGATCGACTGGATTCCCCTGTCCCTGGGTGCTGTGCGGCCGACTCAGGGAAAGACGCTTGCGGTAATGCAGGTCAGCGGCGGTTCGCAAAGTTTCAACGCCGTGAACCAGCTGCGTATTCTCGGCCGCTGGATGCGGCTGATCACGATCCCGAACCAGTCCTCGGTCGCCAAGGCCTTTCTTGAATTCGACGATGACGACAGGATGAAGCCGTCGCCCTATTACGACCGGATCGTCGATGTGATGGAAGAACTGGTGAAGTTTACACTGTTGACGCGGGACTGTTCGGATTATCTGGTCGATCGCTACAGCGAGCGGAAAGAAAGCGCCGAGGAACTGTCGAAACGCGTGAACCAGCGCGCGGCGACTTAAAGGCGGCTTCGGTCGCGGCGCCTATCTTGACTCGATGGTGGCGTTTCGGCTCTGATTGGAGCAACGGGTGATCGACACCGGGATGGCGAATGAGGGCAGTCCCTTCGCCGGCTTCCGATGCAGTGATAATCCCCATATAAAAAAACACCTATCTGACAGCTTGTCAGGGCAGGGGAGGGAAATCCTTAAACGCTGTTACACAGGATACGCCCTATGCCCAAGAAGATGCACATTGGTTACGATTTGTCATGGACCCACCTGGAGGGTCGCTGGAGTATCCCAGGCTCGTGGAGCCATAAGGTTTTCCCCGATATCGGCATGTACAAGGAAATGGCGCTGCTTGCCGAGCGGGGGCTGCTCGATTTTATCTTCTTTGGGGATGGTTCTGGCATTCCGTCGACATGGAAGGGCACCCGTGACGACGCTGTAAAATGGGCGGTTGGCTGGCCGCGCCAGGATATGAGCCCGTATATCGCCATCATGTCGGAAATTACGAAGCACATTGGCTTTGGGCTAACCTATTCGTCGACATTTATGCATCCGTTCTATGTTGCGCGTCTTCTGAACTCCCTCGACCACGTTACCAATGGCCGCATCGCGTTTAACGTTATTGCCTCTTCACGTCAGGCAGACGCGGCAAATTACGGTTTCGATGAACTGATGGAGCATTCCCGGCGGTATGATCGCATGGAAGAATTCATGGATGTCTGCAAGGCGCTCTGGAACAGTGTCGAACCCGATGCGCTGATCTGGGACCGTGACACCGGTATTGCAGCGGACCCCGCCAAGGTTCATGCGGTGGATCACAAGGGAGAATATTTCTCTGTCGCGGGCCCCCTTTCATGCGTGCCGTCGCCTCAGATAGAACCGGTCATCGTCCAGGCTGGCGCGTCTCCACGCGGGATCAGGGCGTCCGCACATTTCGTCGATCATGTCTTTGCCGCCAGTCCCGGTCTTGCCAAGCAGATCCAGCATAGAAAGGCGCTGGACGATGCATTGCTGGCCGAAGGCAGGGACCCGTCCAAGGTTGGAATCCTGTGGGATGTCGTACTGCTGGTCGAGGAGAATTCCACGGAAGCAAAGAGACGGAAAGAACAGCTGCTTTCCGTCATTCCCGAGGAGGCGATCGGCGCCTTTACGTCGCATCAATACGGATACGATCTGTCGAACCTGCCCGACTCGTTCACGATCCATGAGATCAATCAGGACATCATTGATCGGAACGCATCACCCGTTGGCTTCATGAACATGACCAGCCATCTCGATCCCGACAAAACGATAACCCGCGCCGAGTTCTATGACGAATTGCGCCAGCACAGCCTTTCCCACAAGGATATGATCGCCGGCAGTGCGCAGGAAGTGGCCGATTATATGGAAGAGGTCTTCGTCGAGCCGGGCGAGCGCGGCGGATTTATGATCGCTCACCCGCCCAAAAGCCCGCGGGACCTGCTGAACGTGATCGACTATCTGGTGCCCGAACTGCAACGGCGCGGTCGCTTCAGGACAGCTTACACAGGCAAGAACCTGCGCGAAAACCTTGGCGATGATTGACGCCGCTACGACCTCGTTCTCCGCCATGTGGCACAGCATCGTCTGATGTCGGTGGTCGCTGCGTTAGGTTCGTAATATCTGTCGAACTGACTTCCGCCCATGCCGGGCTGGTTCGGTGGCAATCGTGATTTTGGAAATCTCGCCGATGGGCTGCGTGCCCACGGGTTTGCCGATGCCGATGTGAGAAAGGTTATGGGTGAGAACTGGCTGTCGTTCTTCGAACGCTCCTTTGGCACTCAGGCGTAGACGGCTGCCCGGACATGCGGCCGTACTCGTTGGCCGGTAAGGACGGTTACTTGTCGAAGAACGGTGTAAGCAGTTTTGCGAGCACATAATTGCCAATCAGCATCGTGATCAGCATGAACGACAGCAGAATGTAGCGGTGGATATTTGCTTCCGTCCGCGACTTGGTGCGATAGACCGCGTGAAACAGGTTGGAAAATTCAACGATAATTTTTCGGAGCTTCTCACGCTCGGTATTCTGCCATGATTGCAGAATGCAGATCGCGTAGATCGCACCTGCCGATATCACCCATGAGATGATGATGAGCGTTTTAAGGTGGGTTTCCGCGCGTTCGCTATTCCATCCGGCGAATCCGAGCAGAGCGTATATCGCGAGCGCGCCGCCAAGGGTCTTCCACTGGAGACTTTTCGAAAAGCGAATATTGTCCTGAGAATCGCGATACAGGACCAGCGATTCCGCATGGGTCGCTTCATCGAGTTCCGAAGCCTCGACCTCGAAACGCGGTTCTTCTTCGGCCAGATCCGTATCTTCTGCCATTGCTGCCAACTTTCTAATGAAGACAGGGAATATATATACCCAAGGTTGTTTAATGGTTAACCATGCAACGGAAGACACTGCGCTCATCTGGCTTCTTTGTTTGCCCGCCAAACGATGCAAAGATTGGTCTTCCTCAGGGGGAGGACATTGATGCCATTGTTGAGTGCTGCAATGTTACGTTTGGGATTCTGTCACAATCCTGCCGCGGTGCTGGGGTGTCGATGCAGCTGAACGGACTGCCCGTGACGGGGAAATCCCTGATGGGCGACGTGTATGGCGGGCTGACGGCTGCAGTCGTTGCCTTGCCGTTGGCGCTGGCCTTCGGGGTTGCGTCCGGCGTCGGACCGATTGCCGGGCTGTACGGTGCGATCGCAGTCGGGTTTTTTGCCGCTGTTTTCGGCGGCACGGGATCGCAGATTTCCGGCCCAACCGGTCCGATGACCGTTGTCATGGGGGTGATCGTTACGCAGTTCGCGGGGAACCTGACGGACGCGTTTGCCATCGTGATACTTGGCGGGTTGCTGCAGATACTGTTCGGGTTGCTGCGCGTCGGGCGGTACGTGTCCTACACACCCTATTCGGTGGTGTCGGGTTTTATGTCCGGTATCGGCGTGATTATCGTGTTGATACAGGTGCGGCCTTTTGCCGGACTGGACGGTGTCGCAGGTGGGCCGCTGGCGAATATCCGGGTGTGGCCCGA
>CAJQLI010000333.1 GCA_905479125.1 uncultured Alphaproteobacteria bacterium
AGTTCCGCAAAGGCGATAGACGCCAGACGCAACAAGCCGAAACCGACGATCAACGCTACCGGTAGAACAATTACCGCATCCTGTTTGCTCCCCAGAACATCGACGATCTGGCCGTAGATCACGGGAATATAAACAGTCGCAACCTTCGAGGCTGCAAGCAGAAGCAGGGCGGCTACAACCCGGACTTTTGCTTCTGGGCCACCACGTGACCAAAGGTAAGGCGCCAGAGATTTCAGCGCACTCCATTCAAAGCCGGATTCTGCTTTCCGGCCAGAGCGGGATCGATTTTCGTCAGTCATTGAAAGGGAATTTCACACACATGATGATAATGGAATGATATAGGTCATGCTGGCGTGACAAGCCAGCACACCTGATTTCCCATAAGAGGCCCGGTTCTTCTGGATGTTCGTTCTCTCAAAAGTTTTCTGGATCGCGCTTAATCCCGTAAATATATTCGTGTTTTTCCTCATTCTGGGCACTTTCCTCCTATTTACACGGTTTAGGCGTGCCGGCCGGCGCATCCTTCTCTGCGTGGTCAGCGTGTTCGTTTTCCTCGGTTTTG
The DNA here is from genome assembly GCA_905479125.1 of uncultured Alphaproteobacteria bacterium. GTDB lineage: Bacteria > Pseudomonadota > Alphaproteobacteria > MPNO01 > UBA830 > CAXBCP01. The sequence goes on from CAJQLI010000333.1 coordinate 563, forward strand.
TGCCCATTGGCTTTTGGCTGATTGGGAACCTCGAAGACCGGTATCCGACAAATCCGCCGATACCCCAGGATATTGCTGGTATTGTGGCGCTCGGCGGCACAATCAATCAGTACATGACCGCGGCAAGGGGCCAGCCTGCATTGACCGAGGGCGGTGAAAGACTAACCGAGTTCGTTCACCTCGCTCTCCGGTTCCCCAAGGCGCGTCTTATCTTTACCGGCGGTTCGGGAGCCCTGATAAACACCGGTGTGAAAGAAGCAGACGCCGCCCGGCTGTTCTTCAATCAGATGGGCCTTTCGAACCGAAATATCATCTATGAGAACAGGGCCCGGAACACCTACGAAAACGCCCTGTTGAGTAAAGAACTTGTCGGGGATGATGCGAGAACACAGCGTTGGGTTTTGGTCACGTCGGCCGCGCATATGCCGCGATCAATGGGCGTATTTCGCCAGGCCGGCTGGAACATCATGGCCTATCCGGTGGATTATGTAACCGCCGGTAATCGCAAATTTGAAATTCGATTCCGACCGATTAAAGGGCTCTCTTCGCTGAACAACGCCATGCGCGAATGGATCGGACTTATCGTATATCACGGCCTCGGCAGGACACCTGTCATCGTTCCGAGCCCAGAGTCGCTCTCAGACAATTGAGTCGCGAGTCGCTTTTGCCTGTGGCACTACATTGACGCGCACGTTTTTGCCACTAGTTGAACGGATATGTATCGTCATATTGCTGCTTTCGTCGCCGCCCTGCTGATAACTTCACCGGTTATGGGGCAGGTTAAACCACCCCCAAAGGGTGACTTTGACACCTGGCTTCAGGGAATTCGGGAAGAAGCCCTTCAACGCGGCATCAAACCCGAAGTTGTTGCAGAAGCGCTCGCCGACGTGAAGCCGAACCGCCGTGTCATCAAGCGTGACCGAAGCCAGGCGGAGTTCAAGCTTACGCTTTCAACCTATCTGGGCCGGGTTGCCACGCCTCATAACATTCGGGTTGGCGCGCGAAAAGCACTAAAGCATAAAGCGCTACTCGACGCCGTCGCGAAGAAATACGGCGTCCAGTCGCGCTTCATCCTCGCCATCTGGGGTATCGAAACCCGCTATGGCGCGGTGAAAGCGGATGTCCCGTTGATCTCTTCGCTGGCGACACTCGCCTATGATGCGCGGCGCTCGCAGTTCTTTAAGCGCCAGCTTTTTGCGACACTTCAGATGGTCAATCGCGGCTATATCGATGTGAACAGCCTTTTCGGCTCATGGGCCGGTGCGATGGGCCAGCCGCAGTTCATGCCGTCCAGCTACCTCGCCTTCGCCCAGGACTTCGACGGCGATGGACGCCGCGATATATGGAAAAATGAAGGGGATGTTTTCGCGTCGATCGCGAATTACCTCGCCAAGCACCGATGGAACGATAACCAGACATGGGGCCGGAAAGTCGAGATACCGTCCGGGCTCGTGAAATCGTTCGGTAAGCCGACCCGTCGTGCGGCACCTGGATGCCGGGCGAGAACCTATCCGCAGAAGACACTCGCGGAATGGCAGGAACTCGGCGTTCGTCGCCTGGGCGGCAGAGACCTGCCGGTACGCGATCTGAAAGCGGCACTTGTATTACCGGATGGGCCGGCCGGCAAAGATGCCTATCTGGTATACAGGAATTACTCGGCAATCATGGCCTATAACTGCGCCCATCTTTACGCGGTAACTGTCGGAACGCTCGCAGACCGGATACAGGGAGAACTCCGGAAATGAATTTCCCCAGAATCGGGCGTCTAGGCGCCATTGCCGGCTGCATGTTTCTTGTTTCTGCCTGCGCAGAAACCGAACTTCTCGTTCACAGTGCCAAAGAGCTTTCAGGTTCCGCCAACGGATCCAGTGTTGCCACCACAAAAGGCCGCTACAAAGTAGGGCGCCCTTATCAGATAAAAGGGACCTGGTATTACCCGGCCGAGAACTTCAAGTATGTCGAGACCGGCATTTCGTCCTGGTACGGACCAAAATTTCACGGACGTAAGACGGCGAACGGCGAAACCTACAATATGAATGACCTGACCGCCGCGCACCGGACGCTGCCGCTGCCCAGTATGGTCCGCGTCATCAATCTGAACAACGGTCGTTCCCTGAAACTGCGGATCAATGATCGCGGACCCTTCGCCCGTGGAAGAATAATCGATGTCTCCCGCAGGGCAGCGCAGTTACTGGGCTTTCAAAGAGCCGGGACTGCGAAAGTACGGGTCGAAATTATTGCCGACGAAAGCCAGCAGCTGAAGCTGGCGGCCCTTAACGGTGAGTTGCCCCCCCGCGAAAAGATTACAGGTCAGGCTGTAGCCAAACAGAGCGTCCAGGCCCAGCCGCTTCTCGGTTCCAGTGCGCCCTCGAGCGCTGGCGCCAAGAATACCGCCCCGGCACCACAGAAAACTGCCTATTTACCGCCAACCATCAACCAGACCGTCGAGACGGTTTCAACACCGGCGGTCAACCGGTTGTTCGTGCAGGCAGGCGCCTTCGCGGACTTTGCCAATGCGTCTCGCGTCCGCACCAGCCTGTCGCAATTCGGGCCATCCTGGGTGGAGAAGGCAAAGGTTGGGAACCGTGACTTCTACCGCGTCAGGATCGGTCCTCTTCAAACGCTCGATAACGCCGACGCCGTTCTGGCAAGGCTGATAACCGCCGGGTTCCCGAAGGCGCAAATCGTTGTAGACTGACAGGATGACGCCACATAC
>CAJQLI010000334.1 GCA_905479125.1 uncultured Alphaproteobacteria bacterium
GCCCTCGGCCACTTCCACCAATGACATTCCCGCAATCGAGCCGGGAGAAGATATCGTGCTCATAGCGGCCAATGCCGCGCATATGCTCGGTCTGCCGCTGAACGGCCAGCTGGTTGAGCTTGGCGGCTCTTTCGTCCGCGAAGACCGGACCGCACCCTATTACCGGCTCTATTCGCTTGAAGATTTCTCACCTATCCGCCCGGGTATGATGCGCGTTGCAGACCCTACGAACGGGTCATCAATCGCGCTGGAGGTCTGGGCGCTCCCGACATCTTCGGTCGGCGATTTACTAATGCAGATTCCTGCACCACTGGGTCTCGGCACCCTGGAACTGGAGTCCGGTGACACCGTAAAAGGTTTCATTTGCGAGGCCGCAGCAGCAGCGAGTGCCAAGGATATCACCGCCCATGGCGGGTGGCGGACGTACCTGACAACGCTTTGTTAATACATTTGCAGTGCACTGAACATCTTGACCCTGCTCCTCACGCTTGAGGCGGTTCGGGGCAGAATAGCCGTACCCGTTGAACGGATAGCTGTATCCATTGAAAAGGCGGGAAAACCCGGCTAAGAACCCTTAGAAATCTTAACTGTTAGGGATTCCCGCCGAATGAACGCCGCAAACTCCAGTCTTAAGCTCGCCGCTGACAATGTCGCTGCCCTTGATGGCGCCAGCGTCTCCCCAATCAAGTCCTCGATCGGCTCCCGCATTTCAGGCTACCGGTTCGACGGCGAGACGGTTTCGGACGATTTCCGAGCTGCGATGCGCGATCTGCTACATAACCGCGGGCTACTGGTCTTCGAACCCGGCACGGTAACGGCGGAAAACTTCACGAAATTTGCCGCCTGCCTGGGCGAATTTTTCCACTATGCCGGCCCGCACACGCCGCGCGCACCGGAAAACCCGGACGCGACCGTGATCAGCGCCGGCAAGGATTCGCATCTGCGGAACCATGTCTGGCACGCAGATGGCGGTTTCCGCGAGGACGCCCCTGCCTTTACCGCACTGTTCGGCAAGGCCACTCCGAAAGACGGCGGAGATACGATGTTTTCGAACGCCGCCCATGTATACGAATCTCTCGACCCGCTTTTCGCGCAATATCTCGATTCCCTCCAGGTAATCCAGTCGCCCGACGCGACCGGCCACATCACCGACCGCTATCTCGACGCGGAAGAAGCCGCCCAGGCGCGGCTGCGCATGCCTCCGTTCGAGATGCCGCTTGTCCGCACGCACCCCGTCAGCGGTCGCAAATGGATCGGCGTCAACGAATCCTACGTCTGCTACATCAAGGGCGTCAGCCGGGTGCACAGCCAGAATATCCTCGGAATCCTGTTCGACATGATCAAGGGGCCGGAATCATCCTGCCGTTTCGAGTGGACGGAAGGCACCATGGCGGTCTGGGACAACCGGGTCGTTCAGCACCGCGCAGTCAAGGATTACGAAGGCGGTGCAACGCGCCTTCTGTATCGCTGTACGATGACGGCCTGATTGCGCGATGAGCGATCTTCGTTCCAGCGTTCTTGTAACCGCCGCCGAGTTAGCTGCTGCCGCGACCGACGGTTCGGCTCTCGTCATCCTGGATATCAGCGACGATCTTGAAACAGCACCGCTTGAGCGCCCCGTTATTCCAGGCGCCATCGCCGTTTCCCTCGCCGCCGACATTTCCGGCCCGGCCACCAAGGCCGGTGGACGCCGCCCCCTGCCCGACCCCGCCATGCTGCAGGAAAACCTGCGCCGCTGGGGAATCGACGCCGATTCCCGGGTCGTCGTTTATGACAATGCTTCCGGCTCACAGGCCGGACGCGCCTGGTGGACACTCCGCTGGGCAGGTCACGAAAATACACGGCTACTCGATGGCGGCCTTGCCGCCTGGAGTGCCGCAGGACACGACACTGCGGACCAGCCTGTCCATGCCACAGGCGGAGGTACCTTCTCGGTCACGACGGGCGGCATGCCGGTAATCGATGCCGATGAAGCCGCCGATATCGCGCGCAACGGCGCCTTGCTCGATGCCCGCGGCAAGACCGCCTATGAAGGCGATACCGACAAGCCCGCAACCGGCCATATTCCGGGTGCGATCTGCGCCGGTGCAAAGGACGCGCTCGGTCCCGACGGCTCTTTCAAGTCGACCGAAGACCTCCACGCAATGTATGCAGCCATCGGTGCCGACGGCACACAGCCGGTTGGCGTTTACTGCGGCAGCGGCAACGCGGCATCGTTCGAACTGGTCGGCATGTATGCCGCCGGGATTGAAGCCCCGCTTTACGTGGGATCCTGGTCAGCCTGGTCGGCTGACCCCGAACGCCCCGTGGCGCAGGGCCCGGAGCGCGGTTAGAGTCGGTGGTCTATGGGTCAGTTCGATCCACCACCGCCGTCTGCTTCCAGCCGCCTGAAAACAGGCACAGCGCCGGGCCATACCTCTATGATTCTAATCGCGCGATGATGATGTTGTTCTTCACAGCTGGTTGGTGCTGAACGTGCTTCGTTCAACCTTAGCCTTTTTTGCGGCTACTTTGATTACGGTCGCGACAATCCCGGGTGGCAGCTTAGCAGAGTCAGGCGTGTGGGAAATCACATGGGCGGACCTTGCTCCCGGCGGACGGGACAAGCGGGAGTTTGTTCGTGGCGCGTCTCCGGTAATGTCGTTGATCCTTAATCTCAACGGCGATGTGCAGGAAAAACCGAAAATGGCGGATGAGCTCGACGGAGAGCGGGTTCGCCTGTCAGGGTACGTCGTGCCGCTCTCATATGCCGGCGCGGGCGTCGAGGAGTTTCTCCTTGTTCCCTATGTCGGCGCCTGCATCCATGTACCGCCGCCGCCCAGGAACCAGATCGTTCTGGTAAAAAGTGCCAAGCCGGTGCAGATAGGCGGTCTGTTCCAAGCCGTAACCGTCACTGGCACGATTAAGGTTACCGGGTCTAATACGGAATTCGCCGAGACCGGATACCACCTGGCGGCCCGGACCGTCATCGATTACAGCGAATACCGTCGCATCAGGCGGCTAGAGGGACACCCGGACTCCAAAACCCTGCCCTGATCGGTTTACTGGTGTGCCACGGTACTCCGCTCGCCGCAGGTCAGAATTCCTTCAATGTTTCACGCAGGGTATTCCCAGTATATTCAGTGCGCACCAGCCCACGCCGCTGGAGGACCGGCACCAGCCCTTCGGTCACCTCGAGAATAGCGCGGCGGTTAATGCTCTGCATCTGGTCACGGATCAGGAAGCCGTCCACCCCCACTTCCTCCATCATGGTCGCCATATGATCGGC
>CAJQLI010000335.1 GCA_905479125.1 uncultured Alphaproteobacteria bacterium
GTCGCAGACTTCGCATTGTGAAACGGCCTGATACTTGCCAAGCTCTTCGCGGGTCCAGCTTGAATCCGTCTCGCGGAAACGTCGTTCCATGTTGGGCATGACGCCTTCGAAAGGGCGATCTATCGTATAGGACCGTTTTTCATCGGCATAGATCATCTTCACGGCCTTGGTACCGGTACCGTGAAGCACCACTTCCTGCGCCTTCTTCGGCAGGTCCCTGAAGGGTGTATTGACGGAGAACTTGAAAGCGCGGGCCAATGAATCAAGCGTCTGATCGTAATAGCTCGACGAAGAACTGGACCACGGAGCGATCGCGCCGTCTTTGAGCGATTTCTCGTTGTCGGGGACGACGAGGTCCGGATCGAAATACATCTTCGTGCCAAGCCCATCGCAGGCCGGGCAGGCGCCGTGGGGGTTATTGAACGAGAACAGGCGCGGTTCGATCTCATCGATCGTGAAGCCGGAGACCGGGCAGGCGAATTTTGCCGAGAACAACGTGCGGTCGTTGGTATCGGCGTTTTCCGCAATCGCGAGGCCTTCTGTCAGGCCAAGGGCTGTTTCCAGCGAATCCGCTACCCTGTTGCCCATGTCTGCGCGGACAACAAGGCGATCCACAACGACCTCGATATCGTGCTTGAAGTTCTTGTCGAGGGTAGGGACATCCTGGATGTCGTACATATCGCCATCGACGCGGACACGGGTGAACCCTTTTTTCTGGAGCTCGGCGAATTCCTTGCGGTATTCGCCCTTTCGCCCGCGGACAATCGGCGCAAGCAGGAATAATCGTGTGCCTTCTTCCATCGCCTCCACGCGGTCGACCATCTGCGAGACGGTCTGGCTTTCAATTGGCAGGCCGGTCGCCGGTGAATAGGGGATACCTACCCGGGCGAATAACAGGCGCATGTAGTCGTATATCTCGGTGACCGTCCCCACGGTGGACCTGGGATTGCGCGATGTTGTCTTCTGTTCGATGGAAATTGCCGGGGATAGTCCCTCGATCGAGTCGACGTCGGGTTTCTCCATCAATTCCAGGAACTGCCGGGCATAGGCCGACAGGCTCTCTACGTAACGGCGCTGTCCCTCGGCATAGATCGTGTCGAAGGCAAGCGTCGATTTGCCGGAACCGGACAGGCCGGTGACAACAACCAGCGAATCCCGGGGGATATCGACGTCGATATTTTTGAGGTTATGTTCACGGGCACCGCGAACGACGATCTTTGATTGCATCGGTGTGGGTTACGGCCAATAAAGCTGTGTGGATTTTGCGGATAATAAGGCGCGCCAGCGGGCAAAGCGACTCGTTAAGGGCCGCGCGGTAAAGGAATTGTGGATCAAATGAAAAAACTCGCCATTCTCGACGATTATCAGGACGTTGCCATGGACATGGCCGATTGGTCGCCCCTCGCAGGTGACGTTGAAATCACTGTTTTTAACGATCATTTATCGGATGAAGATGCCGTGGCAGAGCGCCTGAAGCCTTTTGAGCTCGTCATGATCATGCGCGAGCGGACCCCGTTTCCCCGTTCGCTGTTCGAAAAACTGCCGAATCTTGAACATCTTATCAGCAGCGGCATGCGGAACCTGTCCGTGGACGTCGATGCGGCGGGCGATAACGGCGTAATCTGTACCGGAACACCGTCACTCGGGTATCCGACCGCGGAACTGACCTGGGGGCTGATCCATTCGCTCGCACGGCATGTGCCCCTCGAAGATCGAGAGACCCGTGCCGGGGCCTGGCAGAAAACGGTTGGTGTCGGTCTTCGGGACAAGGTCCTGGGCGTCATGGGGCTTGGCCGGATTGGTGTTGACGTGGCGCGGGTCGGGATAGCAACGGGCATGCAGGTCATTGCGTGGTCCGAAAACCTTACACAGGATAAATGCGATGAGGTCGGCGCGCGGCTGGTCACGAAGGAAGAGCTGCTGGAGCAGTCCGATTTTCTGACAATTCATCTTCTGCTGAGCGACCGCACGCGTGGCCTGATCCAGGCGGATGATCTAGCCCGGATGAAACCGTCTGCATTTATCATCAACACATCACGCGGTCCCATCATCGATGAGCCGGCGCTGATCAATGCTCTGCAGAACAGGAAGATCGGCGGGGCGGGGATAGATGTGTTCGAGGTAGAACCGTTGCCGCTTGATCATCCGCTGCGGGATATGCCCAACATGGTGATCATGCCGCATCTCGGTTACGTGACGGTTGAGAATTACCAGAACTGGTACGGCGGCACGGTCGAGAATGTCCGGTCCTGGCTTGACGGGAAGACAATAAACCAGATGTCCGGTCGTAATCCGACGACGCCCGGCTAGGCATCGTTTTCCGAAGAGAACTTACGGCGAATCGCATTGGTCGGCAGGGGCCGGAAACCGGGCTCCGGGGCGGCGTGCCGGGGGCAGTAGGCTATAGCGTCGCGCTGTCAGTTCGCTATTATGAACGCCAATTAAATCAGGTTACGGGAGCAGGGCATGGCCGGCAGCGTCAATAAAGTTATTCTAATCGGCAATCTCGGCCGGGATCCGGAAGTCCGTCACACGAATGACGGTCGTCCGATCGTGAATCTGTCCGTGGCCACGTCTGAGCAATGGCGCGATAAATCCAGCGGAGAGCGCCGGGAAAAGACCGAATGGCACCGGGTTGTGGTCTTCGATGAGAAGATTTGCGAAGTCGCCCAGAAATACCTCAACAAGGGCTCGACCGTTTATCTCGAAGGTGCGCTGCAAACGCGCAAATGGACCGACCAGCAGGGCGTGGAGAAATACTCGACCGAAGTTGTGCTCCAGCGCTTCAGCGGCAAGCTGACGATGCTCGGCTCCCGTGGCAGCGGGGGTGGCGGTGGCGGTGACTATGGCGGCGGCCAGGGTGGCGGCGGCGATTACGGCGGCGGTTCAGGTGGTGGCGATGACTTCGGCGGCGGCCAGGGTGGCGGTGCTCCCTCCGGCGGCGATCTCGACGACGAAATTCCCTTCTAGCACCCGCAGCTTAAATGCCTTTCCTTCGGCGTGCATTGTGGATGGCGGCAAAACGTGCTGCTGCTGATCCGCGCGTGCAGGCGAAGGCGCAGGAGGTTCTTAAGGAACAGGTGGTTCCGCGCGTTCGGACAGCTGTTATCGCAGCCAGGCCGGAAATCCGGCGCGCGAGAGAGAATGTCGAGCATGCCGGGAGTGATATGAAAAAAGCCGTTACCAAGAGTCCGGCTGCGAAGCGGGCCCGCGATTTTCTGGCCGGATCGAAGCCGCCCTCCGAATAGTTTCCCTGCTTGATTCGGTTAATTATTTTCGATGTGATTTCAACGCTCTAGAAGCTTGTCTTCCGTTTTGCATTTCTTGTCCGAATCGTCCGGAAAGGGTACAATTCGGACGAATATTGTGGCGTTCGTTTCTGCGCCGCAGCCCCCCATCGAA
>CAJQLI010000336.1 GCA_905479125.1 uncultured Alphaproteobacteria bacterium
CAGTTCCTGCACGTTGAACATGAACCCGCCATCGCCGGACACCGCGAGCACCTTACGGTCGGGCATGCCGACCTTGGCACCCATCGCGGTGGGCAGCGCGTAGCCGAGCGTGCCCTGATAGCCGGAATGAATATAGGTGCGCGGCTGGTAGACCGGGAACGCCATGCGCGCGACATAGCCGGGCTGGGTCAGTTCCTCGACAAAAATGCCGTCTTCTGGGAGCGCGCTGCGGATGGCGGCCAGGATCGGCATTTGCGGGGTCAGCTTGTCGAATTCGCGTTGCACCACGGCTTTAAGCGCCGCCATTTCATCCGTGCGGTCGGCGCGCTTCCGATTGTGGCCCGGCACCGCATCGCACAGGGCGGCCAGGCCAAGGGCGGCATCCGCCTGGATGGCGACATCGGGCACCCGGATGCGGTTTATTTCATCCGTGTCGATATCGAGGCGGATGAATTTCAGTCCGTCATCACTACCCCAGGCCGGCATCATCGGCGCCAGCCGGGTGCCGACACCGAGCACGACATCGGCATCCTTCCAGCGTTCGTGACCATGCGGCGAGGTCAGCGCCAGCGCATGACGGGAATCGATCACCCCCAACGCGCTGCGGCTCGTCACGACCGGCGCCTGGAGCAATTCGGCCAGCGCCTGAAGCTCCGACCCCGCATCGACGGCGCCGCCACCGGCAAAGATCAACGGGTTTTTCGCCTCGCCCAGCAGCTTCGCCGCGGCGGCCACCTGGTCGGGATCGGGCGCGGCGCGGTGGTAAGTTTCGGGCGGGTCAATCGGCGTCACCTCGGCTTGCGCCTTCATGATGTCCATCGCCATCTCGACATGCACGGGGCGCGCACGCCCGGTATGAAGCCGGCGGAACGCCTCGGCGATGGTGGCGGGCGCATCGCCGGGCGCGTCCATCCGGGCGGCAAATTTCGTCAGGCCTTTTGCGATGCCGAGCTGGTCGGGCAGTTCGTGGAGCTGGCCGGTGCCCTTGCCGATCAGGGCCGACGGAATCTGGCCGACGACGCACATCATCTTTGAATTCAGCGCATACCCGGTGGAGACGGCAGCAGATGCATTGAGCATGCCCGGCCCCGGCACCACGATGGCGGTGCCGACCCTGCCCGTCGCCTGCGCATAGCCGAGCGCCATGTAGCCCGCCCCCTGTTCGTGGCGCGTATGGATGACGCGGATCCGGTTCTGCGCATCGTGCAGGGCCGCGAAAAGCGGATCGAGCTGCAGGCCCGGAATACCGAACGCGGTATCGACGCCGTTGCGCACCAATGCATCGACGATCGCCTCGCCGCCGGTCATCTTTTTGCTGTCAATCGTCATATTTGTGCTCCGTCGAAGAGTTCCACTTTCATCGGCGTGCCGCGATAAAACGGGCAGTTGGACAGCGCCACCACGCAATCCATCAACGCCTCGAACTCGATATAATCGCCCGGCTTCGAGACGCCGTCTTCGAGCACCCACCAGCCATGCGCGCAGTCATGATGATAGTTCATGAACAGATCGATCGTGTCGGGGATATCTTCGGGGCGCAGGTCCCAGGGGGCGACGACGCCGGAAATAATTTCGTGGCAGCCATCCTTGTCGTTCTCACCCATCGCTTCGTAGAGCTTGCGGTTGCACATCCGGCCATGAACATCATGCATGCCTTTCACGTCCGCGGTATCCGCCGTGATGCGCATCATTTCATTGTTGATGGTCGACATCAGCAGATCGCCCTCGAAAAGACGGTCGCGCGGATGAAAGCCGTCTTCCCCGGCGATACCGGCGCGCGAACGGGAATAGGAGGTCGACAGCTTTTCGCGCACGTTATGTGCATTGAACACGGCCATATCGACAACCTGCAAACCCTCAAGGTCGGTCACACGCAGCCGTTGGCCGGTTTTGACGACGTCGGCCCAGCCGGTCGCAGGTGCCATTACGGTCTCATAGAACGGTTTCATCCCGGTCACGTTCGTTGCTATGCTTGCACAAGATTACCGCGTTACCGTAACGCGTAGAACGAGGGAGGTCCAAAATGCCCGTCGCTGATGTAAAGCGCGAGTTACCGTCGAACCGGATGATTTTCGATGCACGCCGCGATCCGGCGAAATACACGAATTTTTCCGACAACTACGAAACCCTGATGGAGGAATACGGCCTGTCGGAAGAAGAGCGCCAGGCGTTCCGGGATATCGACATCAAGCGGCTCGGCGAACTGGGCGTGCATCCCTATTTCCTGCCGCAGGTTTCGCGCCTTTTTCACGGCGGCGCCTATAACCACAACAATTCACCCTCGGCGCAGGCCTACGGCAAAAGCGTCGTCGAAGGAAAAGGGAAAACCCGCTAATGGCCGATCTTGTCTTTGCAACGGGGCTCAGCCACGCGCCCGGTCTGACCGGCTGGCTCGACCAGGCGCCCGAACACGAACAGAAAAGCCTGACCGAGGGCTTCAACAAACTTGGCGAGCTGCTGCGCGCATCCAAACCCGACGTGATCATCGGCATCGCCAACGATCACGTGCTCAACATGCCGCTGCACGACCTGCACGATTTCTGCGTCGGCACAGCGGAGAGCTGGTCCGGCCCGGCGGAATGGTTCCAGGACTGGGTCAATGTCGAACCCTATACGGTGAAGGGCGCATCATCGATTGCGCGCAAGCTGTTCGACGGCCTCGGCGCGCGCGGGTTCGACACCACGTCCAAGTCTGACCTGCTATTCGACGATAACTGGTCGGTGCCGCTGAAATACCTGACGCCCGATTACGATATCCCGCTGGTGCCGATCCACATGAACTGCGTCGTGCCGCCGGTGCCGTCGCCGCAGCATTGCTACGCGTTCGGCCTCGCGGTGAAAGAGATCATCGAGAACGACCTGCCCGACGGCATGCGCATCGCC
>CAJQLI010000337.1 GCA_905479125.1 uncultured Alphaproteobacteria bacterium
CAAGGACCGGTTCGGATGCGACATCTGGGAGCATTACGGTGTCTCGGAAATGCAGATGGTTCTGGGGCAGGGACCGCGTCAACCGGTGGTGCCGGGCTCTATCGGGGTGCCGATCCCGGGGACGCATGTGGCTGTCCTTGATGACGATTATAATGAGGTCGCACCTGGCGAAATCGGTCATTTCCTGATCGCGTCGGATAATCCCGGTTTTTTCCTCGGTTATCACAAGGACCCGGACAAGACGGCGGAGGTTGTCCATGACGGTTGGTATCACACCGGAGACCTTGCCTCGTGCGATAAGGATGGATATTTCCGCATCGCCGGGCGCAATGACGACTGCTTCAAAAGCCGCGGTATCTTTATCTCTCCCTATGAGATCGAGAACCTTCTGCGTCAGCACCCCGCGATTGTCGAAGCCTGTATCGTGCCGCTTGCGGACAAGGAGATCGGTAACCGGATCCGCGCAGTGTGTGTGCTCCGTGACGGTGTCGACGCATCGTCAGAGACCGCGGAAGATATACGGCTGAGTGTCCGTGCCCGGATTGCGCCCTATAAGGCCCCGCACGTGGTCGAATTCATCGACACTTTGCCGAAGAGCCCCGTTGGCAAAGTATTGCGGCGGGAACTTGTGTCCTGACCTCGACCGACCTGACTGGCGTTCCTGAAGACGAGGTAGTCCCGGCAAAGCCGGGAGGGCCAGGCTGGCTGTTCCTGGTCGCCTTGGTGACGATAACGCTGATCGGCCCGTTGGCCGTTCACATGTACATCCCAATTATGCCGACGATCCAGAAGGCATTCGGTGTCTCGACTGTCTTGACGACGCTGACCTTCAGCATGGTGCTGTTCGTAATGGCCTTCGGGACACTCGTTTACGGCAGTGCCTCGGATCGCTACGGGCGTAAACCGGTGCTGATGGTCGGATTGATATTGTTTGTCGCCGGCTCCGTTATCTGCGCCGTCGCGTGGAATTTTGAAGTCCTGATTGCCGGGCGTTTGCTGCAGGCACTCGCCGCAGGGTGCGGCGTCGTGCTGGCGCGGGCAATCGCGCGCGATGTCTACGGGCCGGACAAGCTTGCACAGGTCATCGCCTATATCACGACCGCTTATGTCCTGGGGCCCACTTTGGCCCCGCCAATCGGCGGCGCTATCTCCGATATATTCGGGTGGAATGCTGTCTTTATTTTTGCCACCGTGATCGCCGTGTTCGTGGCATTGCTGGGCGGTATCGTGATCAGTGAAACCCATCAGACGCGGGTAACGGGCCGAAAAAACGGTGCATTGCTGCGGGATTATGTAACGCTGTTCAGGAACCCGGTTTTCGTTGGCTATGCGTTCGTGCCGGCGTTAACGTCGGGAGCGTTCTTTGCCCTCGCCACCTACGCGTCGTTCCTGATGCGCGATCACTACAAGGCGTCTTCCGGGGAATACGGGCTGTATTTCATGTTCCTGACGATCGGGTTCATGTCCGGTAATTTCATCTCCGGACGCTTGGGAAACCGCGTTTCGACGGAATACATGGTCACTATAGGGTGCCTGACCGGCGTGATTACTGTCGAACTACTGACAGCATCACTGTTTATCTGGCCGAATTATCCGATCGCTCTGTTCCTGCCGGGTGCCGTAATCGGCATCGCGCAGGGACTGGCGATGCCACACGCACAGGCCGCTGCAATTAACGCGGAGCCCGACCTTACCGGCACGGCATCGGGTGTGGTGATGTTCCTGCATTTCTTTGCCGCCGCCGCCGCGTCACTGTTTATATCGACTCTCTATGACGGCACGTTTTTTCCGCTCATAGAGATCGTGTTCGTGCTCAGCATCATGGCCCTGGCCTGTGCTGTGTTCGCGAATGCGATGAAGCGTCGTCAGACAGCACGCATGTCGGGCTAGACGGGACGGCGTCAGGTTTTGTCGAACCCTTCGTCATTGCGGCCGAGCGCCTTCAATGCGTCGGCCACGAATGTCCGGGGCAGGATCTCGTCCTGGCTCACGTGACGCAGGTCTGGGTAGAGCTCCCGGTAGAGTTCGAGTTGCCGGGTCCAGTGCACATCTGACATCTCGCCATTGACCGCAAACCCGCCGGAATCATGTTCCTGCTGCCAAATCTGCTTAATCTGGTCGTCCGGCACAGGCACCGTGACGTTCGCGTCATAGACTTTGCGGAATGTCTCATAGCTGTCATGCAGGGCGCGCGATGCGCGGATCATACTGCGGCTCAGGCGGGCCAGTTCTTCAGGGTGTGCGGCTTCGTATGCTTCCGTCGTGCCGAGAACCCCATGGGGCTGTGTCGGAACGAGTTCCTTCAGCTGGGCAAAGCCGAGCAGATTGTGAACCTTGTCGGCCTCTTCGATACTGAGCGAGATCGCTTCTTCGACACGGATCAGCGATACATCGATTGACCCGTTGAGCAGGCGTTCGATGCGTTGCGGTGGCGGTCCGACGACCTGCCAGTCTATATCAGCCTCGTCGATGCCAAGAGCCCGCACCGTGAGGCGCGCCATGTGATGGCTGAGCGCATTCGTGCCATCGAGGGCCCATGAAACGCCTTTAAGGTCTTCCGTGGACTGGATTGATTTCTGAACGATCAGGTTCTGCGCGAGGCCGCGGGCCATGGAGACAATCGCCCGTACGGGGTTTCCCTCGGCACGTGACTTGATCAACGGGCCAAGTCCGCCATAGGAAACATCCACTGTATCATCAAGCACCGCATTGATCGCGGCGACACCGCCATGGACCGGGGTCCAGGTGACATCAAGTCCCTCATCGGCCCACAGGCCGAGTGTGGTTGCGGCAGCGCATGACAGATCATCTACGCCAAAAGTGGGGCCGGAACCGGCGGCAAGGCGGATGGAAAGGCGGTCGGACATCATATTTCCTTATATTCGTATCGAAGCAGACAAGAGAGCAAAGAGCCGCTGCTAGTTGTTGGGTCGTCTTTTAATGAAGTGCAGACTTGTGAGGGTCATGACGATTTCATCGTTTTGATTGAGCGTATCATAGCGGATACGCACGCCATCACGACCGCCTTCTTTTTCAGCCGGGGATACTTCGACAATATGGGCGCGTGCGCGCAGCGTATCGCCTGCTTTGACCGGCCGCTTCCAGCGCAGTTTATCGACACCGGGAGACCCCATACCGCTCAGGCTGAGAGCACCGGTGCGGGCAAACAACCCGAAGGTGACCGCGGCCG
>CAJQLI010000338.1 GCA_905479125.1 uncultured Alphaproteobacteria bacterium
GCCGGCAGTAACCTGGACGGAGATGTCGAGCCGATCGTTGCGGCAGCGAAGCATGTCGTCGTGATCGGCGGCGGTGATACGGGTTCCGACTGCATCGGGACATCGATCCGTCAGGGAGCATTGTCGGTCACGCAGCTAGAGATCATGCCGGAGCCGCCGGAAAAGGAAGACAAGGGTCTTACCTGGCCGCACTGGCCGCTGAAAATGCGGACATCTTCCAGCCAGGCAGAGGGTGCGGAGCGCGATTTCTCCGTCACCACCACGAGCATGGCGGGCGAAGACGGGCATGTGACCCATATCAATTGCCAGCGGGTGGACGAAAAATTCCAGCTGATCGATGGAACAGAATTCGAATTGAAAGCGGACCTCGTTCTGCTGGCGATGGGATTTGTTCATCCGATTGCCGAAGGCATGCTGAATGAGCTCGGAGTTGATCTCGACGGTCGTGGCAATGTGAAAGCCGACACTGTCGAATATCAGACCAGCCGCGAGAAAATTTTTACCGCCGGTGATATGCGCCGTGGCCAGTCTCTCGTGGTCTGGGCTATCCGCGAGGGCCGCCAGGCGGCGCATGCCATCGATAAATATCTGATGGGGACAACCGAGCTGCCGCGTTAGGCCGGTTTTTTCTCCATCGCGAGGAGCGCGAAAGTGGACGATAAAAAAGAGACCCATATTCCTGATCTCAGCTTTCGGGCGGCGCTCGGGCGTCTCGATGCGGCAAACCTGCTGCTGAAGGTCGCAGACGAGGTTGATACCGATCTAGAAATGACAGGTGTGCTGTTCAAGCAGACCGAACGGGCAATGCTGTTCAAGAATGTGCGTGGTTATGACACGCGGGTCGTTGGTAATTTTCTCGGCTGCGAAGAAAACGTCCTAGAGATTTACGAACACGATATTTCGGGTCTCCGGGACTTTATCGGCGATGGTCTTGCCAATCCGATTGCACCAAAGGTAGTCGATGAGGGTCCGGTACAGGCGGTTTACCGGAATAATCCCGACCTACTCGAATACCTGCCCTTGCCGCGATACGCGCCCAATGACGGCGGACGCTATATTTCCGGCGGTGTCGTAATCGCGAAGGATCCGGATACGGGCGTGAATAATGCATCCTATCACCGGTTCATGCATGTCGAGGATAACAAGCTGCTGATCCAGCTTGATCTCGGCCGTGATCTGCGCGCGTTATGGGAGCGGGCGAAGGAAAAAGGCGAAGAATTGCCGATTGCCATCGTGATTGGTGCCGACGTGGGGCTTCAATACGCGGCCGGCATGATGGGCGCGCAATTGCCCCGCGATATGGATGAATTTGATGTCGCGTCGGGCCTTTCGCGCAAGCCTCTTGAACTGATCGATTGCAAGACGATCCCGCTCCAGGTGCCGGCAGATGCCGAATTCATCATGGAGGGAACCATTTCGCCCGATGTCGAGATGGAAGAAGGACCTTTCCTGGAATTTGTCGGGTTATATTCGGATGTCAGCCCTTCTCCGCTCACCACGATCAACTGCATCTACCATCGGGAAGATCCGATCTGGCATGTGATCATGACCAAGGAAGCCCCCATATTGCGTAAGCATGTGCTCGAGGGTGCGATTCTGAAGGCCGTCAAGGCATCCGCGCCCTGCGTGACGGACGTCGCGCTGACGCCCGGGGGCCTTTATCGGTTTCACCTGCTGATTTCGGTGAACAAGAAGAGCGCGGCAGATGAGGGCTATCAACGCAACGCTATCTTCGCGGCGATTGCCGCGTTGAAAGACCTCGACCTGGTCATCGTGGTTGATGACGATATCAATATCCATGACTGGAACGATGTCGAATGGGCCCTCGCGACACGGTGGGATGCGTCGAAGGGGTTGATAACGATGCCCGGAGCGCGCGGACACGAATATGTCTCTATTTCGGACAAGGGTGTGCGCACCAAGGTGGGCATTGATGCATCGCTGCCGTACGGCTTCGCCGGGCGCTACAAGCGTGTTCCGGTAGCGCCAGCCGACATCGGCAAATACGATACGACGTTAGAGCCGGGCGGACTCTGAACCATCATTTATTCGGGCCTTCGATGCCGTGGGTAAAATGCGGTGCGGGATGGGACTGATCGACCGCCTGGAATGCGCTTCAATTTTGCGCACCTCCGCAAGTATCTGTTTAATTGCACGAATAAACACTCAGCGCAGCTTTCTTGCCCGCTGGGCCGCATGTTAGTGTATGGCTGCGATCAAAGCAGAGTCCAAGTTTACACATGTCTACCGCAATCTCCCATCAGGATGCAGCGCCGCAGCCGTTTCGTATCGCGATAAACGCGTCCCATGCCAAGACCGGCGGCGGCGTTACCTATCTGCGGCAAATGCTCCCGTTATTTGCAGCCGAACCGGGTGTCAGTGTTTATCTGATTTTGCATAGAGCCCAGCTGCCGCTGTTCGATCCGATACCCGACGGGATTGAGATAGTGGCGTGTGATTACACCCCCAGGTTTTTCCCAACATTGATCTGGGAACAATTCAGGCTGCCGGGGATTGTTCGCAGATTGTCCGCAGATGTCCTGTTCTCAACGGCGAATTTTGGACCGGTCTTTGCCAGGAATCATGTTTTACTGTTGCGAAACGCGACCTCGGTTATCCGGCTGGCACGACGGGTGAAGCCTGTGGCTTATTGGTTCATGCTATCGGCAGCGACGCTTGTCTCGTTACTAAAAGCGCGCCGGGCCATTGCTGTCTCAAACTATGCTGCGGGCGTACTGACATTCGGAATGCATAGACTCCGAAACCACAAGGTAAGTGTCGTCTATCAC
>CAJQLI010000339.1 GCA_905479125.1 uncultured Alphaproteobacteria bacterium
GGCCCATGCGACGGTCTACACATCGACCATGTGGGATGCAGATGTCGCGACGGCGTTATCCGGTGAAGAGGTGGCTAGGTTTTATTCGGCCTATTTCGATGCAATGCCGCCCGATCTGGCCGATCGCATAAGGCCATGGTGCGGCCCGCTCCGCCGTTTCACGTGGCTGAGGACGACAACGTGGTGTGCGAAATGGCGAGTAGAATCGCGCGATGGCGCGGCTTGGTCAGCGGCACAGCATGATCCCGCCTATATCAAATCGGTTCGGGCCCGGGTCGCTGACTATTTCACCCCGTCGACGATAGAGGCAATCCGGGCCGGCTTCGACACGGGTGACGGTGCATAGAGGAGAGTCATCTTCAGGCGTCAGGCCGGTCGGCAGGAAGGTCAGCGACCTTTGAATTCCGATTTGCGCTTGGCCATGAACGACGTCCACGCGTTGTTGTAATCTTCACTATCCGCATAGGACGCTGCGCGCAGCCGGTCTTCGTCGGTAATTGGGGCGGCGCGTTCGACATTGCGGATCGCCATGCGGTTATACCGCTGGGCGAGCGGAGCACCGGCAAGGATGCGTTCCACCGTCGCCGCGATCTCGGCATCAAGTTCGTCCGTTTCCACCACGCGGTTGATGATACCGAGGCTGAGCGCTTCTTCCGCATCCAGAATGCGGCCTTCAAGCACCATTTCCAGCGCCGTCGCACGACCGACCGCGCGCACGAGCGTGTCGGCCAGGGCGGGGTCTAGGTATATTCCCATGTTCTTGACCGGCAGACCGAACTTGGAATCTGCTGCGGCAACACGGATATCGCAGCACAGCGCGATCTCCAGGCCACCGCCCATGCAATATCCCTGAATACGCGCGACCGTAGGGTGAAGGCTGTTTTCTATGGCGAGTACCGTGCGGGTCGCATTGTCGTTATAGGGCAGGACCTGTTCCGAATTGGCCCGCAGCGTTTCGAACTCTGAAATATCGTTGCCCGACCCGAATGCCTTGTCGCCCGCGCCGGTCACCACAATGCAGCGCATATCCGTATCAGCGGACAGTTCTTCGAAGACATCCCCAATACGTGTCCATGACGCGGCGTCCAGCGCATTGCGTTTTTCGGGGCGATTGAGGGTAACGGTCGCAATGGCACCGTCGCGAGTGAGCAGAATGGAATCGGTCATATGTCTTTCGCTATGCTGTACGGATATTCGAATACCGGCCTTTTAGCACATCGGAATGGGAATTGGGGTGTCGGAATATTTTACGAAATTTTGAAGCCTTTGACCTGAAAAACGTCTAACCCATTGAAGTTTATGGGATATTAATTTCTGGCATGGATATTGCATAGTTATTACGCGAGACAAAAACGTTTTGGAGCTTCAAATGTCCCGCCGTTCGACCAAACCGAATCATACACGTCGATCCCGCAGCGGTGCCGCATCCAGCGCAGCGACAGCCCTCGCGAGCCGGGGAGTGGTGACGATCGCTATTTGCACAGGCGCGGTCATGTGGGGCTATGCGCTCATCAATCTGGCGACACGCGCTTGAGCCAACCCCTCCATTGAGCGCGTTTCTTTAAGAACGGCGTCTGCCAGGGTATCCGGCAGACGCCGTTTTACTTTTTGCCTCACGTCTAGTTGAATTGCCCGGAGGGGCGGAGAGCCTCAAATCATGCGTGTGAACAGCTGGTGCGTGTGCCGGCAGGTTCGGGATCATTCAGGAGGCATAGATGTCCGATAGTATTTTTTCGAAGCCCGTAGCGATAATGGCGGTGGCTGGCACCGCGATCTTCGGCATGGCGCAATCGAACGTATCGCAGGCCAATTCGTCGAAAGTGATTAATCTGACCCAGGTCGGGTGCCAGTTCGTTGAATCCGAGAACGGCACTAATCATGGCTACAGTCCTGCGAAGAAGGCGGATTGTGTCGAAATTAACGGCAAGACCGCGGAAAAACGGCTCGGTGCAGCCAAGACGCTGGAACTCAAATCCGGCGATTACACGTTCCGCGTCGTAAACAAGAATGTGCCGTACGAACTCGGTTTCTGGCTACGGTCGGTCGGGTATGACTGGCGCAATCCTGTCCACAAGCTCACGAAGACAAGCGTGTCGGGCGGTGGCCTCGTTCAGGGAATGACCAAGGATTACAAGGTCACGCTGAAGCCCGGCGAATATGTCTATTCCTGTCCGTTGAATACGACCCCGGATTACAAGCTGATCGTCAGATAACGGTCGCCGTCGCAGCTTCGGAGCCGCTTTCAGATATTTTGTCCAGGCGTCATCCGATTTCGGCGGCGAGATTGCCGATAAGCTCTTCCATGTCTGCCGCACCGTTCAGGCGGCCGGCGACTGCAGAATGCGGTGTCAGCAGGGCCTTGGGGTAGTTTTTGAGCGGCTCGTCTGGCGCTGAAGGTTCTTCGTAGTGAACATCAAGCGCGACCCCGCCCAGGCGATCGCTTTCGAGGACGTCCATCAATGCGTCGCGGTCGATGATCGCGGCGCGGGAGATATTGATGAGATATGCGCCGTCCTTCATGCGGGCAAAGGCACCCGCATCGATCATCCCGCGGGTCGAATCGTTGATCGGTAGATGGACACTCACGTAATCTGATCGCTCTAGGAGCTCTTCGAATCCGCAATAGGTCGCCCCGAGCGGGCCGTCGATATCGGCGGGCAGTTTGTTGCGCTGATAATAAAGAACGTTCGCGCCGAAGGCCGTCGCACGAGAGGCGACCTCGCGCCCGATCTCGCCCAGACCCAGGCAACCAATCGTCGCGCCGTAAAGGGTGCCGAGACCGGAGACACGTCCCCAGTTGGCAGCCGCGGCGTGCCGGGTGTCATGCATGCGTGCGGCAAAGCCGACATCGTGGAGGCTTTGCTCATCGATCCGGTGATTGATCAGGCAGAGTTTCTTCGCCATTGAGATCATCATCGCGAAGGCGTGTTCCGCAACCGCGATATTCACGCGCCGACGCAGCGGATAGACCGCAACACCGTGCCGCGCACAGGCTTCCATATCGATATTCCGCATGTCGGTGCCGAACTTCTGGACGACTTTGAGGTTCGGCGCTGCGGCCAGTTCTTCCTCACCGATCGTGTATCCTTCGCAGACGATACCGTCGGCATCGCCGAGCGCTGCACGGAACGATTCCTGGTCGCCATACATTTCATAGGTGGCCGGGAAAAGATTCGGGATCGAGGCCCGCACCCTGTTCACCCAGCCGTCGAAATCAGGCACATCGACATGGTAATAATCGGCGATGGCCGCATATCGTTCGGGGTCGGTATCGGGATCGAGGATGACTTGGGACGTACGGATAATAACGTCGTCTTCTGCGACGATTTTAGGCATTCGGGCAGCTCCGCTCAGGGGGTGAATTGTTCGTTCAGTATCCTGTCTTCGAGATTGTGTTCGGGATCGAACAACAGCAAAAAGGATTCGTTCTGCGATACGCCGACGGTGACGCGCTTGACGTTGCGTACTTCAGTGTAATCGCCGACCGCGCTGACCGGTCTTTTTCTGGGTTCCAGAACGTCTATCGTGATTGACACTGTTTTCGGCAGAAGCGCGCCACGCCAGCGTCTCGGCCGGAATGCGCTTATCGGTGTCAGCGCCAGAAGATTGGCATCCAGCGGCACAATGGGGCCGTGCGCGGAAAGGTTATATGCCGTGCTGCCCGCCGGTGTCGCAACCAGCACGCCGTCACAGATCAGTTCGGCCATTCGAACCTTGCGGTCGATCTTGATACGCAGCTTTGCCGCCTGGCGTGTCTGCCGCAGTAACGATATTTCATTGATGGCGACTGAACTGGTCGAGTTCCCGTCGATATCCTGCACGGTCATTTCCAGCGGACGCAGTTTGACTGTCTCGGCAGCGGCCAGCCGTTTTACCAGGCTGGTCTCCCGGTATTCGTTCATCAGGAAGCCAACGGTGCCGCGGTTCATGCCGTAGATCGGTATGTCTCGTTCGAGGAAGGCATGAAGCGTTTCAAGCATGTGGCCGTCACCGCCAAGGGCGACAATCACATCGGCTTCCTCCGGCGAGACGTGGTTATACTTTGCCGCCAGTTTTTTATAGGCCTTTTGCGCCGTATCTGACGTCGCGGCAACAAAGGCTATTTTCGATGCAGTCATGCGAATTCGCCAATCCCCTCGGAGAGAGCGAGTATATCGTTCAGCGCGCGTCGCGCCAGACTCCAGCGTAAGAAAGACGGCATAAGCGGATTATTGGGACCCACCTGCCTTGAGCGCTGAGACCCGGTCTAGCGGGCACCTGCAGCCAGAAGCATGCGGATAACGGCGGTGTTTCCCTCTCTACGCGCATGGGCCAGCGCGGTAAGGCCTTTATCGTCCCGGGCATTTATGTCGGCACCGGCATCGATCAGTCGGGATGTCACCGATTCATGCCCGTTCCATGCCGTCCGGATCAGCGCTGTACCGCCATTGCGGTCCCTCTTGTTAGGATTTGCGCCGCCTGTAACGAGATCTGCGACAACATCCTTATGCCCGTTGATGGCGGCCCAGATCAGCGGCGTTCTGCCATCCTCATCCGGGAGTTCAGTTTCGACACCCCGTTCGAGCAGGAGCTGGATAATGCGCTGGTGGCCGCGCCATGCGGCATTAATCACAGCATTTCGCCCTGCATCCCCTGACTGGTCGGCATCCGCACCGCGCGCCAGCAGAGACAGGACAGAATCCAGATCACCTTTTTCCGCGGCTTCCTGGAGAGCGCGATCTATTTCGCGTCGAGACGTGTCGCCGGTGGCACGGTCAGCAAGGTCGGCGATCAGGCTGCCCCAGCGCGCCCGCAGCCGCTGAGAGCGCACATATTCCTGCGGCTTGAGAAGGGGGCGCAGATTTTTGCTCGCCTGCGCCGCGCCGGCATTTCCGGCTTCAGCTGCAAGGTGCCACCAGAAGGCGGCTTCTGCCTGGTCCTGTTCGACGCCCTGTCCCGTGAGGCGCATCAGCGCGAGCACGGATTGGGCGGGCGCATATCCCTGTTCAGCAGCCCGCGTAAGCCATTTCTGCGCCGTTTCCAAGTCTTTTGGCAGACCCTGACCCCGTAAATACCTGCCGGCAAGATTATACTGTGCATGAGAGAATCCGGCCTGTGCCGACCTTGCGAGACGGTCCAGCGTTCGGCGGCGCGCCTCTTCAGGTATATCGGTATTCTCGGCTACCGGAGTAACGGCGCGGCGCAACCTCGGGTCGCTTTCCAGTAGTTCGACGACCAGGTTTCGCTTGCGACCGGAAACCGAGCGAATGAACTCGCTTTCGGTGGCGCCCGCTGATTCTTTGAGAGCCCTCTCTTTGACGGTATCGGCCGTCGTCGCCTGTTTCGTTTCAGGCGGAGAAGCGTCTTTTACTATCGGAGGAGGCACATTGCGTTGGCTGTTCCGGGCTTCGGGTTTCTTTGGCGGGAGTGGCGGCGGCAGAAGGGGCGCGGGGAGGACATCCGGCGGGACGGTAACGACCACGACCGCGCTCGCCGGGGGACGTTTCGGGGCTATTGTTGATGGTACATCAGGGTTTCGCGGTTTGCGCGTAACTGGCGTTGGCTGTGTGGCATTTGGCGATGGAACGCGGGTTGCCGGTTCTGGGGTAAGCAAAGCGATCGCCCGCCCCGGGAGCGGTTGGGCTGTTTCTGCGTCGGGCGCTGCATTCTGCAGACCGGCGATGTCTGATATTTCCCTGAGTGTGGCCTCGCTCACCAGCTCCACCAGAATCGGCAGATCGTTCGACGACGTTTCGACGGACCGGTCGAATATACTGGGAAGTATGGGAAGGCCGCCGACCACGCCGACCAGCAAACCAACATGGAGGATACCGGAAAATACGGCCCCGCGCCAAATCATCCTGCAGCGGTTCCTGCTAGTGAGCTGATGTCTGGAGCGGCAACGTTGGACAGACGCCGCGAAAAGGCCGGTCCGGCAACGAGGCCGGACCGTTTATAAACCTGATAAGCAGGATCGGTATTTTCAGGCCGAGGGCTTTTCCGCATCGTCGGCAGCGCCGGCATCTTCCGAGGCTTCTGCATCTGCAGCGACAGCTTCGACATCGGGTTCTGCGCTTTCTTCGAAAACAGCTTCCGCCTCGAGGGCGGCTTCTTCTTCGGCAATGTCGATAACGTCGCCATCCCGGTTGACCCGTTCGCCACGGGCCTGCATCTCGGCTTCTTCCTCTGAGCGCGCGATGTTGGCGACGATCTCTGTTGTTACTTCAGGATGAAGATCAATCCGGACAGAGTGCATGCCGACGGTTTTGATCGGGTTGGGCAGGATTACCTGGCGGCGATCAATGGTGACGCCGGATTCGGTGATGCCGTTTGCGATATCACGCGTGGTGACAGAACCGTAAAGCTGATCGCTGTCACTCGCCTGGCGTACGATGATGATCGTCCGACCGTTGACTTCCGTGGCAATGCCTTCGGCTTCCTGACGGTTCTTGAGGTTCTCGGCTTCAAGCTGTGCCCGCTGTTCCTGGAACACGGCGCGGCTGGCCTCGGAGGCACGGAGCGCTTTTTTGCGTGGCAGAAGGTAGTTACGTGCGTAACCGGGTTTGACGTTTACGACGTCGCCCATCTGGCCCAGTTTTTCGATTCGTTCGAGCAGTATGACTTCCATTATTCGTTCCCTTTGTTCGAGCGCCGCGCATGCATCCGCTCACGGAGGCGCACCCAGTGTTCAATGAGGCCCAGCAGGGCGATTATCGCCGCGGGCCAGACCAGCAAAACCAGAAATAAGTAGGCGCCTACTAGCAAGAAAAGACGTCCGGGCCAAGCGGCGGAGATACTATGCAGAACTGCCAATCCGATAAAGAAAAAAGGTATGGTGCCGATCAACATTACGTTGATGCCAAAAAACCCTGCATTTCCGCCAAAAATTGCCACCAAAGCCCCGAAAATAACCACGGCCGCGGGCCAGATCGGGACTTCAATTTCGCTGTAGGCCGGTATCGGGCGTAAATTTTTGCCCGACGCGGTCAGAAATTTCTGGGCCATGACGCCGTTTACAACAATCATCAGAAGCCAAGATGCGGCCGCGACTGCTGGAAAAATGGCCGCCATCGTCGTGATGAGCTGGTCGACCGCTGCGGCATCTGCCTGAACGTTGCGTAATGCGCCAAGGACGTTTCTGAGATACGTCTCCGTTGCGCCCCTGACGCCGTTTTCGGCGCCTAAAAATACAAGA
The DNA here is from genome assembly GCA_905479125.1 of uncultured Alphaproteobacteria bacterium. Lineage (GTDB taxonomy): Bacteria > Pseudomonadota > Alphaproteobacteria > MPNO01 > UBA830 > CAXBCP01. Next base: position 7,175 of record CAJQLI010000339.1, read on the forward strand.
TAGGCGGCAACGAAGGCAACGAGTGCAAGGACCGTTAGCCAGCCGAGCAGCCTGCCGACCGGATACCACTCAACGGACCCGTCTTCGCCTTCTCCGTCCCGAATACGGTTCTGGATGGCGAAATAGACGATGATGAGGACCGGCAGCGCCGAAGTCAGAACAAAAAGAGAGAGAGCGCCGACGCCGGGCGACCCCAGAGCAACAAGCACGGCTGCGATTGCTGCAGCGACGGCAGCAGGCATGAAACCCAGGGCAAGCCCAGTGGCAACAATGGGCGCCTGGGCAAAATAGGCGAGCATAAAGGCCCCGGGTGAGCCCAGTGTCACCGAGAGATGCAAAAGGGCTGCGACGACACCCGCGCCCAACGGGATGAGCTGTGCGCGCTGCATACACTTACTTTCCGCCGGTGGACCGGCGATCTGTGACCAGCCGGCCGGACCGGTGCTGATCCGTTGTTAATAAGTGTCTAGTTAATGATGAACGGCATCAAGGCAAGGTTACGTGCCCGCTTGATGGCTGTGGCAAGCTCGCGCTGCTTCTTGGCCGATACAGCCGTAATCCGGCTGGGGACAATCTTGCCGCGCTCTGATGTGAAGCGCTGCAACAGCTTGACGTTCTTGTAATCGATCTTCGGGGCGTTCTCGCCGGAGAACGGGCAGCTCTTGGGCCGCCGGAAAAAGGGGCGCCGGCTCATACTTCGGTTTCCTTGTTATCGGCTGCGGGCGCGCTTTCTTCGGTAGCGGCGGGGGCAGCGGCAGGTGTCTCGGCAGCGGCAGGTTTCGGACGATCATCATCTCGTCCGCGACCACGATCGCGATCACGGTCATCGCGGCTGCTTTTGCTCTGCATCATCACAGAAGGCTCTTCTTCGTGCTCATCGACACGGATGCTCATATAACGCAGCACGTCTTCGTGCAGGCGCATATTGCGTTCCATTTCGGTAAGCGCCGCCGCGGGGGCGTCGATGTTCATCAGAGAATAATGGCCTTTCCGGTTCTTCTTGATCCGGTAGGCGAGGGATTTCAGTCCCCAATATTCGTCTTTTGTGACCTTGCCGCCGTTTTCCTCGAGGATCTTTGTCATATCCGCGGTAAGGGTTTCGACTTGGGTCGCAGAAATGTCCGGGCGTGCAATGTACACGCTTTCGTATAAAGGCACCGTTGTTACTCCTGGTTAGCGTCTAGTTAGCGTCCGGCCCGCATGATGCCGATGACATCGCGCCCGATCCGCTGATCTGTTGCTAGTGCTAGAATTCGGACGCCAAAGACGCCGAATCCGAATAAAAATCGCCATAAATGTGCGCGCCGAGGCACGAGGCGCCGGAATATACACAATTAACCGGGAGGTGCAAGCTATCCCGGCATGATTCGTCCCACTATCTTGACTCGTCTTAACCACCCTATATGACTGCCACAGATTGCCGGAAATCGGCGGAAAACGACGGGGAAGTTATATGACGCGCGCATTTGTGTTTCCAGGACAGGGGTCACAGGCTGTCGGGATGGGGCAGGAACTTGTGGCTGCATTTTCAGTCGCACGGGAAACCCTCGAGGAAATTGACGACGCGCTTGGCCAGAATTTGTCGAAACTGATGGCCCAGGGGCCTGCCGAAGAATTGCAGCTGACGGAAAATGCGCAGCCTGCGCTGATGGCGCTGAGCATGGCAGTTCTGCGGGTTCTTGAAACGGAAGGCGGTATCGACCTGTCCAAAAGCTGTGCTTTCGTTGCCGGCCATTCCCTCGGTGAATACTCGGCGCTTGCGGCGGCCCGGACATTTGGTCTGGCTGATACGGCACGCCTGCTCAAAATTCGCGGCCAGGCGATGCAAAAGGCTGTTCCAGTCGGTGTCGGCGGGATGGCGGCGCTGCTCGGCGCCGATATGGAGGTGGCGCAGGAAATTGCCGACGCGGCGGCACAGGGCGAGGTCTGTTCGACCGCGAATGACAATGCGCCCGGCCAGATCGTATTGTCCGGCGCGATGACGGCGATTGATCGTGCAATCGAGATCGCGGCCGAAAAGGGGATCAAGCGCTGCATAAAGTTGCCTGTGAGCGCACCGTTTCACTGCGCGATGATGGCGCCGGCGGCAGACGTGATGGAAAAGTCGCTTGGCGATGTAGATCTGGTGCGCCCGCTTGTGCCGGTCATGGCCAATGTCACGGCAGCGCCTGCGGAAAACCCCGACGATATCCGGCGCTTGCTGATTGAGCAGGTTACAGCCCTGGTGCGATGGCGTGAGAGCGTGCTGGCAATGCGCGATGCGGGTGTCGATACGCTCGTCGAACTGGGCGCCGGCAAGGTGCTGACGGGTTTGACCAAGCGAATCGACCGGGAGATAACATCGATGAACGTCGAGACGCCTGCGGATGTCGAAGCCGTCCTTAAAACGTTTTAAACGGGAGACCGGAATATGTTCGCATTAGCAGACAAAAAAGTAGTGGTGACCGGCGCATCCGGCGGAATCGGTGGTGCTATCGCGCGGGCAATGCATGAACAGGGTGCGACTGTCGCACTGGCCGGCCGCAATCGCGAAGCGCTCGACGCGCTGGCTACCGATCTGGGCGAACGCTGTCATGTGATCGTCGGCGAGCTTAACGATAGGGCAGCGGCAGATGCGATGCTTGCTGCTGCCTCAGACGCGATGGACGGCATCGATGTGCTGGTCAATAACGCCGGTCTGACACGCGACAATCTTGCGATGCGTATAAAGGACGAGGACTGGCAGGCGGTTATCGACGTCAACCTCACGGCAACGTTTCGTCTGTCGCGCGCTGTTCTGCGGGGCATGATGAAGGCCCGCTGGGGCAGAATTATTAACGTCACCTCGATCGTGGGCGTTACGGGTAATCCGGGGCAGACCAATTACGCAGCATCGAAGGCCGGTATCATCGGTATGTCGAAGTCTCTTGCCGGTGAAGTCGCGACGCGGGGAATTACCGTGAACTGCATCGCGCCCGGCTTTATTGCGACGGCCATGACCGAATCACTCAGTGACGACCAGAAAGACAAGCTGGTTGGGGCCGTACCAGCAGGCCGCCTCGGAACGCCGGAAGACGTGGCCGCCTGCGCCGTATTTCTGGCCTCAGATGAAGCCGCATATGTTACGGGTCAAACCTTGCATGTAAATGGCGGAATGGCCATGATATAGAGCGCTGGGACAGTTCGTCCCGATCAGTCGCAGACCCGGAAAAAATGTAGCGAAAGCATCGAAACCGGGTTAGGAGATAACGAACCCAAAAGGCCGGCCTGCCGTTCGCTCGGACGCCGGTTAATTCCAAGGAAAATAGAATGAGCGATACCGCAGACCGCGTCAAAAAGATCGTTGTCGAACATCTCGGTGTAGATGAAGGCAAAGTCACAGATAACGCCAGCTTCATCGACGATCTCGGGGCGGACAGTCTCGATACGGTCGAACTGGTTATGGCGTTTGAAGAGGAATTCGGTTGCGAAATCCCCGACGATGCTGCTGAGAAAATCCTGACCGTCAAAGACGCGATCGGCTTTATCGACGAGAACGCCGGCTGATTATCGGGTTCCTCGCGCAGTCTCTGAACTGCGCGGGAATTACCGCGCAGCAAGCTTGAAAGCGTAGATATGGAATTTAGACGTGTTGTCGTAACAGGCATCGGTGCCGTTACCCCTTTGGGAGCGGGTGTCGATAATATCTGGAGACGTATCCTGAACGGCGAGTCCGGCGCAGGGACGATCCAGGGTTTCGACGTTTCAGACCTGGGGGTGAAAATCGCCTGCGAGGTGCCAATCGGCGACCGCGAAAGCGGTGCGTTTAACCCGGACGATCATGTTGCGCCTAAAGACCAGCGCAAGATGGACCGGTTCATTATCTATGGTATTGGCGCGGCCGACGAGGCTATCGCCGATGCTGGCTGGACCCCGGATAGCGAAGAGGAACTGGAACGAACCGGGGTTATGATCGGTTCAGGGATCGGCGGTCTGGAAACAATCGCCGAGGCAGCAATGCTGCTGCGCGACAAGGGGCCACGCCGCGTATCGCCGTTCTTTATTCCGTCCAGCCTTATCAATCTTGCGTCGGGGCAGGTATCGATTAAATACGGATACAAGGGGCCCAATCATGCGCCGGTCACGGCCTGCTCCACCGGGGCACATGCGATCGGTGATGCCTCGCGTCTTATCGGGTTCGGCGATGCCGACGTGATGATTGCCGGCGGTGCGGAAGCTGCTGTCTGCCGCCTGGGGATAGCCGGCTTTGCTGCGGCCCGGGCACTATCATCCGATTTCAACGATGAGCCCACGCGGGCTTCGCGTCCCTGGGACAAGGACCGTGACGGTTTTGTCATGGGAGAAGGCGCGGGCGTCGTGGTGCTTGAAGAGTATGAGCATGCGAAAGCACGCGGCGCAAAAATCTATGCCGAGATCGCAGGTTACGGATTGTCGGGAGATGCTCATCACATCACGTCGCCGCCGCCGGACGGTAATGGCGGTTACCGCGCTATGCAGTCGGCGTTGCGAAATGCGGAAATGAATATCGAGGATATTGATTACATCAACGCTCACGGCACATCGACACCGCTTGGAGATGAGATCGAGCTTGGGGCCGTTAAACGTCTGTTCGGCGATCACGCCTATAAGCTGTCCATGTCGTCGACCAAATCGGCGATCGGTCATCTGCTGGGGGCCGCAGGTGCGGTCGAGGCTATTTTCTCGGTGAAAGCCATCCGGGACGGCGTTGCACCGCCGACACTGAACCTCGAAAACCCGTCTGATGGGTGCGATATCGATTTGGTGCCGTTACAGGCGAAAGAGCGCACGATTGATGCGGCATTGTCGAATTCCTTTGGTTTCGGCGGTACGAACGCATCGGTTATCTTTAAAAAGGCTTCCTGAATCCGAATGCGGCGGTCCGCCGTTCGCATAATTCTGGCTATCTGTGTCGTTATTGTAACGGCTATCGCGGGTGGCGTGATCTGGACATGGGACGCCTATAAAACTTCGGGTCCACTGAAATCGGAAGTCGCGCTGATTGTTCCGAAGGGAGCAGGAGTCCAGGAAATCGCCAGGCTACTTCAGGAGGCCGGCGTCATCGAAAATCCGCATCTGTTTGTGCTCGGGGCACGCTACACGGAAATGGCGCGCCGTATGCGCGCTGGCGAATTTGCGTTTGTGCCCGGTATCAGCATGAAAGAGGTCGTGAAACACCTCGTCGACGGCGAGACGGTCAAACGTCGGCTGACGATCCCCGAAGGCCTTCTGACGCGCGAGGTCGTTGCCCTTGTCTCAGCTGCGGATGGGCTGACCGGCAGCGTCGAGGCCCCTGAGCCCGAGGGAGCGTACCTGCCCGAAACCTATTTTTACAGCTATGGCGATAGCAGAGCTGCCATGCTGGCGCGCATGACTGCGGCGATGGATGCGGCACTGGCGGCCGCCTGGGCGAAGCGAAACCCGAAGATCGCTCTTAAATCACCGCGCGAAGCGCTGGTGCTTGCGTCGATCATCGAAAAAGAAACAGGAGTGGCAGCCGAGCGCGCCCGCGTCGCAGCCGTGTTCCATAACCGGCTCCGCCGGCGAATGCGGCTTCAGTCAGACCCCACGGTGGCCTATGCCGTGACTGGCGGTGGTGTATCGCTGGGAAGGCCTCTCACGCGCGCCGACCTTGCCGCGGATTCGCCATACAATACCTACAGGGTTGCGGGATTGCCGCCGGGCCCGATCGCGAATCCGGGCAGGGCATCACTCATCGCTACTGTTCAACCGCTTGAAACGGGGGAGTATTACTTCGTCGCTGATGGTAAGGGCGGTCATGCTTTTTCAAAGACCCTGCGAGAGCACAATCGGAATGTCGCAAAATGGCGGCGTATAGAACGGGATCGTGCCAAATAGGCCCTTCGTTCAGAGTTTGCGTGGCGTCGCACGCAGCAAGCGGTCGCGCAAGCCGGTGGGTAGGGCGCCCAGGGTTCTGACAGCAGCGTAGAGTGGCCAGGGAAAGGCGATACGGGCCTTGTTCTGTGCCAGCCCGGAGACGATGATGCGTGCAGCCTTTTCCGGCTCGATCAGGAACGGCATTGGAAAAGGGTTTCGGTCCGTCATGGGCGTCCGGACAAAGCCAGGGCAGATAACCGAGACACCGATATCTGATCCGGCCAGTTCGCCCCGCAAAGATTCTCCCCACACCCGGACCGCTGCTTTCGATGCGCAATAGGCGGGCGCCCCCGGAAACCCGATGAAGCCTGCAAGGGACGACATGATCGCAATCTGGCCATGACCGCGTGGCCGCATTTTACCGATCGTGGGGAGGATCGTGTTGGCAACACCGTTCACATTGACGGCAAATATCGCCCGGGCCTGTATGGCGGTTTCGCCGCCGCGTCCGGTGCCCGCTGATATTCCGGCATTTGCGATGACCAGATCAGCGGAAAGGCGTCGTCGGCGGTGTCCACACAGGATTTTGCGGCGTCCGGGTCGGTCACGTCGAACACCGACGTCACGGT
>CAJQLI010000340.1 GCA_905479125.1 uncultured Alphaproteobacteria bacterium
CGTGAAAAGCTGGAACGCCGCGCGGAGAAAAAAGCATCGTCCCAGGCGGCTGAATAAACCCCCAGGGTCTGGCCTGCAAACGACAAACCGGATCCCGGCACGTGGCTGGTGATCCGGTTTGTCGTTGGGAAAATGATAAAATGGTCGGGGCGAGAGGATTCGAACCTCCGACCCTCTGCTCCCAAAGCAGATGCGCTACCAGGCTGCGCTACGCCCCGACGGTATAAAGACCACGGTGTTTATATCGCCGGGGGAATTATGACAAGCAATCTAAAACAATAAAGATGTCACACAGACACCGTTGACCCGCCACCCCAAACATCCCTAACATCGCAGAAGATTCCCCGGGGCAAGAATGACCGATCAGAAACCAATAAATCCACCATTTCGCGCCGAGCATATCGGCAGCCTCTTACGACCGCAGGAACTGATCGACGCCCGCCTCGACTGGCAGGCCGGTGATATCGATGCGGAAGAACTGCACGAACTGGAAGACCTCGCAATCCGGGATGTCGTCAGGCTCCAGGAAGATGTGGGCCTTGAGGTCATCACCGACGGTGAATTCCGCCGGGGAACTTATTTTTCCCATTTTTTCGAAAAAATCGGCGGCCTCGAATTCGACCGGAATGCCGAACAAGGCTGGGACTATACCAATGCCAGCGGTGAGACCGTGGGTGCCGCCCGTGTCCGCATTGCATCGCGCGTGAACTGGACCCGGCCGATCAACGACGAAGACTTCACCTTTATTGACGAGCTGACCAGCCAGACCGTCAAAATGACCCTGCCCGGCCCTGCCGTGCTGCATTTCTTCGGTGGCGCCGGAAATATCAGCAAGGTCGTCTATGACAATCTCGACCTTTTCTGGGACGATATCGTCGAGGCCTATATCAACGAGCTTGCCGCGCTCGACGATGCCGGTTGCGAATATGTCCAGCTTGATGAAACGGCCCTGGCGAAATTCTCCGATCCTAAAATTCAGGCAGCTCTCGAAGCCCGCGGAGACGACTGGAAAAAACTGCTGAAACTCTATGCCGGCGTCCTTAACCGGGTAATCGCTGAAAAACCGGCCAATATGCGCATTGGCGTTCATCTATGCCGCGGTAACAAGCAAAGTTACTGGCAGGCAGAAGGCGGCTACGACCTTGTCGCAGATACGCTGTTCAACGAAGTGAATGCCGACTGCTATTTCCTCGAATACGACACGCCACGCGCCGGCGACTTCTCGCCGCTCAAATATCTTCCCAAAAACAAAACTGCTGTGCTCGGCCTCGTCTCGACCAAAACGCCGGAACTCGAAACCAAGGACGAGTTGAAGAAACGCATCGAGGAAGCATCTGCATTCACCGACATCGACAATCTCGGTCTGAGCCCGCAATGCGGTTTCGCCAGTGACCATCACGGGAACGAACTTACATTGGATGACCAGATCGCCAAGCTACAACTGGTCGTCGAGACAGCCGCCGAAATCTGGCCAAGTTCCTGAACCAGACCCGGCGGCGCTGCCTCTGATACTTACGGGCGTGCGTCGGCCGGCTGATTTGCAATCGGCTCCACGAACCGCAGTTCTGTATCCCACGGGAAAAAGATCCAGGTATCCTGGCTGACTTCCGTGATGAAGCTGTCGACCATCGGGCGGCCTTCCGGCTTGGCATAGACAGTCGCGAAATGCGCCTTCGGCAGCATCTCTCTGACGACCTTCGCGGTTTTACCCGTATCCACCAGGTCATCAACGATCAGTATCCCCTCGCCGTCATTTTCGTCGGAGACGGGTTTGAGGATTTCAAGACCGCCCTGGTCCTGGTGTTCATAGGAAGATACGCAGACGGTATCGATCAGCCGGACTTCCAGCTCCCGCGCGACAATAGCCGCCGGTACCAGACCACCCCGCGTCACCGCGATCACAGACCGCCACGGACCGCCTTCGGCGAGACGCCAGGCGAGCGCCTTTGCATCGCGGTGAAGCTGGTCCCACGAGACGGGAAAGGCTTTCTGAAACTGATCTGACATCGATACCCCCTGTTGCTTGGTTTTATGACCTACCAATAAAACCTGCGCCCTGAATGCGCAACGCTCACAGCGTCAGAAAGACTCCTAAACGTCCAACAAATGAGTTCCTCGAAACGTCCGACGACCACCTTCGCGGGCTTTTACTTTCCGGCGACGACGCTAGACTGCGATCATGGCAAAAACACTCGATTTCCCGGATGATATCCGGCCCGATTTTCAGGGCTTCCCGCCCTCTGCGCTGACGTTCCTGGAAAACCTCGGCAAACATAACGAACGCGACTGGTTCAAACCCCGTAAAGACACCTATGACAACGATCTGAAGTTTCCGATGGAGTGCCTCCTCGGCGAGTTTACGTCAGACAGGCGCCCCGCCGGTTTCCCGGTTAAAGGCGATCCGAAACGCGGTATCTTCCGAATTTATCGCGACGTGCGGTTCGCCAAGGACAAGGCCCCTTACAAGACCCATGCAGGCGCTGTGATGACCCGCTCCGGTGGCAAGGGTGACCCGGGATTGATCTATACCCATATCGAACCCGGAGGGAGCTTCCTGTCCGCCGGGTTCTATTCTCTGGACAAGGAATTTCTCGCGGCCTGGCGATCACGGATTGCGGCGGAGCCCGAACGGTTCCTGGAAATCATAGCCCCCTTCACCGCCCCGCGCGGTAAATACAGCGTGCGCCACCGGGGTGCGTTGAAAACCCTTCCCAGGGGGTTCAAGGAATTTGCGGACAGCCCGATCGCTGAATTCCTGAAATGGAAACACTACCTTGTCAGCCGGCCACTGACCGACAAGCAGGTTCAGAGCCGCAAGCTGCTCGACCACATACGTGAACTGGCCGACGTCGCCGGCCCGTTCCTCGAATTCGGCTGGGATGTGCTGGAAACGGCCTATGAGGACGACCCGCGCCGTCATATGCGGGTCGTAAAAGACTAAGCCAATAAAAAACGGCGCCAATAAAAAACGGCGGCCCGGGTACGCTGGGCCGCCGCTATAAGAAAGTCCGTCCGGGGTTGGCTTCAGACGGTCTTTCTGCGTCTCGTATAGGCGAGGCCCATCAGGCCGAGGGCGAAGATCGCGGTTACGGCCGGGGTCGATACTTCGGTGGTCGTGATGCCACGTTCGAGGCGAATGCGGACATCCATGCCGAGCGTGCTTTCAGTCTGGTAATCATACTGGCCGGTTGCGAGGTTAAAGCTGTTGGCGCCCCAAAGGGTGATCCAGCGCTCGTCGGCGTCACCGCCCGGCTGCGTGAAGGAATTGGGGTTGCCGTTGTTGATCCCGCCGCTGCAGCAGACATCGCCCTGCATGAAGCCGATTTCCGAAACCGTACCCGCGAGAATTGACGGGACTGTATCAGGCATGTCGAGATCATCGGTAAAGGTGACATCCAGCGTGTTGTTGCTTGCCAGCCAGCCGGTACCATTGAACATGAAACCGCCTGCCGATGCGGCGTTCATCTGAAACGTGTTCGAGCCCTGCGTCACAGTCGCAGTAAGGTCGAGCGCGCCGGTCACATCGTTGTAGGTGCCGAATGCCGTGCCGTTGATGATGTTGCCGGTGATATCGCCGATCTTCGAACCGCTCATCACGTGGCCGCGGGCGTCGTGGAACGATGATGCGCCGAAACCGCCATCGTTACCGACCGTCAGTACTTCAGTAATCAGCCACGTCGTGGCGCTTGCCGGTGTGATTGCCGAAAAAGCGATGACGCCGGAAGCGGCGGCAACGATAAATTTATCAATGAGCTTCGACATACTTGACTACCTTTGAAGGACCGAACGAACGCGTGTTGGGTTAACTTGATGCAATAACCGTGCCAACATATTTTTCTTCATGCTTTCAGACACTTAATACCATCTCACGTTTACCCGAAGGTGGATGTGTAAAACCAGCCGACACTCAGGGGCTGTTTGGTTAACGATGTGTAAAATTTTCCGACACACAGAGTAAGCTCCCGCCATCCCCCTGAAATCACTCAGGGTTTTGCGCCCTCTTTACAGCTGTTCGCAGTTCTGGCCGAATTCCCTCCTACATTCATGGAGAATGGCGTCATGTCGGTCGGAAATGGAATAGTCGGGGGCGTCTGTATGGCCCACGCGCCCCAGTTTTTCACCCTGCCCGACAGCGAAGACAAAGATACCGTCGAACGGGTTCGCCGACTGGCGGCGGAAAACGGAGAAAAACTGCGCGCCCTGAACCCGGACGTAACCCTCGTTGTCGCCAATGACCACGCCAACCAGTTCCTGCTCCATTGCGTCCCCTCCTTCGCCATCCACCGCGGCAAGGAAGCAAGCGGCCATTTCGCCGGGCAGGACTTCCGCTTCGATGTCGACAGCGACACCGCAACCGATCTTGTCCGCTACCTGCAGGATGAAAAATTCGATCCCGCCTTCACCAGCACGGCAGAACTCGACTACGCGTTCGGCATTCCACTGACGTTCCTCGAAATGAGCGGCCCCATCATTCCGATCTATGTGAACGCCTATGTGCCTCCACAGCCCCGGATGGAACGCTGCTATCACCTCGGCCAGGCGATCGACCGGGCATTGCGCACGATGGATATTCGCGCGGTCGTGGTCGCCAGCGGCGGGCTCTCGCATTTTCCCGGCACTGACCGCTATGACAGCCCGGCAACTGAATTCGATCTGAAGCTGATGCGCGAGATGAGTGTCGGCAATTTACGCTGGCTTCTGTCGCTCGACGAAAAGCGCCTCGACGACACAGGCAATATAGAATTGCGCTGCTGGTCGGTTGTCGCCGGCATGCTGGGCGAACGCGTCCCCGATGTCGTGTCCTTCGATCCAAGCTGGCATCATAACTATGCAACGCTGGCCTGGTGGACCGAACAGGCAGCCGATACCGCCGTCCCCCACTACCCGACCGTTTCCGCCGACCGGGTCGCCCTGACAGAGGCCCTCCACCGGATTGCCAATAACGCGGCCGAGCGCAAACGTTTTGCCACCGACCGCGCCGCCTTCGCGGCGGAACTCGATATGTCCGGTGAAGAGAAGCAGGCACTGGTCGAGATGGACGTAAAGGCCTTCACGACCCTCGGCATCCACCCTTTCGTGCCGTTCATGGCACGGCTACAGCTGGAGCGGGAAGCGTAGATTATATCGACGGAGAACGATCCTTCCTCAGTTGACGCAACCCCCATATCCCGTTCCCGCATGGCTGGCAGCACCTGCGCTTGACCGCCTACCATGCCCGGCTAAAGTGAGCGTGAACACCAAGGGATGAAGGATCGATGGCATTAAAATCGGGAGAACGGGTTGTTGTCGTGGGCTGCGGCCCTGTCGGGATGGTGCTGACGCTGGCGCTGTATCGTAAAGGCATCCCGGTCACGCTGCTGGAACGCGCGGACGGGCCGATTGAAGACCAGCGCGCGGCGGCCATTCAGCCCTCGTCGCTTGAGATGCTCGCGGAACTCGGTGTCACGGATGAAATTCATGAACGCGGGCTGATATCCCCCACTTTCCACTACCGGGACCGCGTATCCGGCGAACTCGTCGCCGAGTTCGACTTCTCTATGCTCGCCGACATGACGGCGTTTCCCTACGTCATCCAGTATGAGCAGTTCAAACTGGTCGAGACGATCATCGCCGAAATCGGCGACACGCCGGATGTTGAGTACCGCTTTTCGTCGGAAGTCACCGGCATTGAACAGCACGCCGACGGCGCCACGGTTTCGTTTAAAAACCAGGATGGCGAGACGGAAACTCTCCGCACGCCCTGGGTCGTCGGGTGTGACGGCTTCAGTTCGGTTGTGCGCCAGGCGGCGGAAATCGACTTCGTCGGCTTCACCTATCCGGAAAAATTCGTGAAAATCGGCTCCGATTTTGATTTTCAGGAAGCCGGAATGGCGATGTGCATCCGCAATTTCTTCTCCGACCCCGGCGAGTGGTGCAACCTGTTCAAGGTCAACGGCTACGGACCGCCCGGTATCTGGCGCACCGTGTTCCCCGTTCCGGCGGATGAGCCCGACGAGGTCTGCCTGTCGCCGGAAGGTATTCAGGGCCGCTTACAGAAGTTCTTCCCGAAGGAAGGCGACTACAACATCATCTATACCGGCCTGTATCACGTGCATCAGCGGGTGGTCGAAACATTCCACAAAGGACGCATTCTGGTCGCCGGCGATGCGGCGCACGTCAACAACCCTATCGGCGGGCTCGGCATGAATGGCGGCATCCACGATGCGGTTGCCCTCGGCGACAAGCTGTCCCGGGTGATCGATGGCGCGCCGGAAGACCTGCTCGGACTATACAGCCGCCAGCGTCACAAGGCGCAGATGGACGGCGTGCAGGCGACTTCAATCGCGAACAAGAAACTGATGGATTCAAAAGACCCTGCCATGCGCCAGGAACAGCTCGACGCCGTGCGGGCGTCCTCGGAAGATCCGGTCAAAGCCCGCGCCTATTGCCTGAACGCGAGCTTGTTCAAAAGTCTCGACCAAGCGAACGCCGTCACGTGAGTACTCCCTTCGACGGCTCAAATCCAAACGGCGTCGGCGCCAGTCCGCTGCGCAAGGAAGATGCCCGCCATCTCGCCGGACGCGGCCTGTTCGTGTCCGACATTCCCCCGGGAGACGTGTGGGAAGCAGCCATCGTCCGAAGCCCCGTCGCCCACGGCTATCTTCGAGGCATCGATAAATCTGCCGTCCCCGCCGGGTGCCATCTGCTCAGCGCAGTGGATTTCCCCGATATCGGCGCAATCCGAGCTGTCCCGCGGGTACCGGGATTCAAGGCATCGGACTTTCCGGTCTTTGCGACAGATAAAGTGCGCTATGTCGGCCAGCCGGTTGCCATCTGCCTTGCCGCGACCCGGGCAGAAGCAGAAGACATCGTGCAGATGGTGGCGCTCGATATCGAAGAATTGCCCGCCATTACCGATATGCGCGACGCGACGACGCGCAAGGATCCGCTGATCCACGAAAGCTGGGGCGACAACGTCTATATCGAACGTGAAGTCACCGGCGGCGATATCGAGGCCGCCCGCGCCGCAGCCGACATCACGGTAACCAACGAATTCCGCATGAACCGGCACGCCGCCATCCCGCTCGAAGGCCGTGCCGCGCTTGCGATGTGGGACAGCCGCCGCGACGAGCTGACGCTGAACATGGCGACGCAGGGTCCGCACCTGATGCGGGTGGGGATTGCCGAAATCCTGGGTATCAAGGAACGCCAGCTCCGGCTCGTCTCTCCCGATGTCGGCGGTGGCTTCGGCTCGAAGAACCGCCTGATGCCGGAAGAGATCATGGTCGCAGCAGCGGCGCTCAAGATCGGCCGCCCCGTGAGATGGCTCGAAGACCGGCGCGAAAACATCACGGCAAATAACCAGGCCCGCGAACACTGGTACCGCATCACCGCACATGCCGAAAACAGCGGCCGCATTCTGGGAATCGAGGCCGACCTGATCGTCGATGCCGGGTCCTATTCGATCTGGCCGTCCGGTCCGTTCATGGAAACCGGTATGGCGGCACGGAACCTTCCCGGCCCCTACCGGATACAGGCACTCGCGGCCAATACCTGGACAGTCGCGACCAATAAACCGCCGCTCGGCCCCTATCGCGGTGTTGCCCGCCCCGGCGCCTGTTTCGCGATTGAACGGACGCTTGATGAAGTGGCCCGCGCCGTCGGGCGCGACCCGTATGATGTGCGACGCGAGAACATGGTCCCTGCATCCGAGATGCCCTACACCGGCGCTGGAGGAATGCGCTTCGATAACGGCGACTACCCCGAAAGCGTCCAGAAAGCCGCCGATGCGGCCGGTATGGCCGCGGTCCGGGAACGCCAGTCAAACAATGCCGCAGGCGGTCGCCTGGTCGGCATCGGATTTGCGAGCTATTCCGAGCAGACCGCCCACGGCACGCAGGAATGGAAAATACGCGGCACGCCGGTCATCCCCGCCTTCGAGACCGCGACTGCACGCATGTGCGCCGACGGCTCGCTCGAACTGCTGGTCGGGATTCACAGCCACGGCCAGGGGATGGAAACCACGCTCGCCCAGATTGCCTGCCAGGAACTGGGCCTAACGCTGGATGATATCGTCGTCCGCTACGGCGATACCGCCGTTTCCCCGTATGGCAACGGTACCTTCGCTTCCCGCTCAATTGTGATGGCAGGCGGTGCATCGGCCAATGCCTGCCGGACATTGGCGGGCCGCATCAGGCATATCGGCGCCCACCTCCTCCAATGCGATGTCCAGGACGTCGAATTACGCGACAGCAGCGTGTTTGGCGGCGATGCCTCGGTCACCGTCGCGGAAATCGCGCGGACCGCTCATATCCGCCAGGACCTGCTGCCCGACGGCACTGACCCGACACTGGAAGAAACAGCGGTTTACGAGCCTGAAATCACCTCCGGCGTCTTCTCTTATTCAACGCATGCCGCGGTCGTCCTGGTCGACCCGGAGACCGGCGACGTCGAGATCGAGAACTACGCCATCGCCGAAGACTGTGGCACCGTCGTTAACCCGATGATTGTCGACGGGCAGATATGTGGTGGGGTCGCCCAGGGAATCGGCACCGCCCTGTTCGAGGAAATTCCCTATGACGAATATGGCCAGCCGCAGGCCACCACGTTTGCGGATTATCAGTGGCCCGGCCCGACCTCCCTGCCCACGTTCCGCATCGCCCATATGCTGACACCCGCAGAGGGCACAGAATACGGCATGAAAGGCATGGGTGAAGGCGGCGCTATCGCCCCGCCCGCCGCTGTCGCAAATGCGATCCGGGACGCCCTGCTATCTGCCGGTATCGACGCGGAAATCAGCGAGACCCCGATGACGCCAAGACGGGTCTATGACGCTATAAGGGCCGCCAAAACCGACTGACCTCACGCCAAGGAGCCTTTGATGGCCGAGTACGAA
>CAJQLI010000341.1 GCA_905479125.1 uncultured Alphaproteobacteria bacterium
CCGGCCCCTGGCGCTGACCTGACCGTCCAGATCGCAGGTCAGGTCGGTAGTGCTCGCGACCCAGTCATCCATCAGGGCATTGCCGGGGCCTGTATCGAACGCGACCGGATCTGCATCTGCATCTGCGCCGGCGATCCAGGTGACGTTCGAAATGCCACCGATATTCAGGACAACAACCGGGCCGTTACTCCCGCCGCCTAGACTGCTGCACAAGGCGCGATGGTATAGCGGCGCCAATGGGGCGCCCTGGCCGCCACCTGCGACATCGGCGCTGCGAAAGTCCGATATAACGTCGATTCCGGTCAGACTGGCAAGGCGAGCGCCGTCACCGATCTGCAGGGTCATGCCCTCGGCCGGCGAATGTAGTACCGTATGGCCATGAAGCCCTACTAATGAAACTTTCTCTTTATATTCAGGGTTTTGTGAAAGTATGGCCGTGATGCAATCCGCATGGGCGTCGGTTAGCGCGCGGGCGACGGACGGGTCCGGGCTTGCCTGACCGAGGGCAGACCGGATCGCGTTCCGGACATCGTCTGCATAGGGCGTCGTTGCTGCAGGGCCGAAGGCGGTAATACGTGCGCCGTCGGTTTCGATCAGGGCGGCGTCAATCCCGTCCATGGACGTTCCGCTCATAAGGCCGAGTGCCCAGACGGGTTCGAAATCCGGAATGCTGGCCGACATCTTAGAATGTTTCTCCCGTCAGGTAGTGCTCTATGATCTCGGTGCCGGTGGCCTTCCACACGCCGTCATGGCCGAAGATATATTTAAGCGCATCGTCCAGCGCGCTGATCCGGTGCGGCACGCCGATAATGAACGGATGCAGGCAGATCGCCATCACGCGGCCGGAACCGGTCTCGACGCTTTCGCGGTAAAGCGTATCGAACTGGCGCTGGATCATGTCGGTGAATTCGGCGGCAGTGCGGCCGTGCCGCATGAATTGCGGCAGATCATTGATTTCGCCTGAATAGGGGATCGAGCAGATCTGCCTGCCATCGACGTCCATCACGTAGGGCTGATCGTCATTGATGAAATCGGCAACGTATTCGACCCCGCCATCGATCAGCGCGTCCAGCGTGGTCCAGTTCTGCTGAAGCCCACTCGACAACCAGCCCTTGGGGCGCGCACCGGTAGCGCCCTCAATCTGGTCGAGCGTCGCGGCGACGACCTCGCGGCCGGGGGTTTCTTCCATCAGGTGCAGATAGCGGCTGTTCGACTGGTTGTGGCCCATGAACTCCCAGTTCAGTGCCATCGCATCCTCGATGATTTCCGGGTAGTCGGCGCAGACCTCGCTGTTGAGGGCTACCGTGCCACGCATGCCGTGCTTTTCCAGTGTTTCCATGATGCGGAACACGCCGACCCGTGCGCCGTAATCGCGCGGCGCCCAGTTGATGACATCCGGCACGACGCCGGTACCGCCGGGAACGGGCTCGTTCAGCGGGAAAGTTTCAATATTGGGAATGATCCATAACGCGACATGGTTGCCGTCCGGCCAGACGATCTTCGGGCGGCGGTTGATCGGGGTATAGTTGAAGGGGCCGTAGCGCTGCGGTTTCATGGCATTCTCTCTTCTTATGCAAGATGAGTTTGTGGGGAGCACGCTGCCTCGTCAATGGTGTTGGCTGGATTACGCGGGCCGATCTGTTTGCGGTTTGCTGCTGATCCTTTGATACAGCGACCATCCTGTGATAGGACGCGGCCTCACTTCAATACGCCACCCGAACCGGACCTGAAGATCATGACCGAATCCAAATCGGCTTTCCTGCAAACCGTCACCGAGCGCGGTTTCGTGCATCAATGTACCGACATGGACGCGCTGGATGCGGCGCTGAGCGAAGGCACGCCGAGGCTCTGCTATATCGGGTTCGACTGCACGGCGGATTCCCTGCATGTCGGCTCGTTGCTGCCGATCATGCTGCTGCGCTGGTTCCAGAAATCCGGCCACAAGCCGATTGTCCTGATGGGTGGCGGCACCACGAAGGTCGGCGACCCGTCGGGCAAGGACGAGGCGCGCCAGTTGATCACCGACGAGAAGATCGCTGCGAACAAGGCCGGTATCCAGGGGATATTCGAGAAGTTCCTGACCTTCGGCGATGGGCCGACCGATGCGATCATGGTCGATAACGCCGACTGGCTCGACGAGATCGAATACATCCCGTTCCTGCGCGATTACGGGCGGCACTTCTCGGTCAACCGTATGCTCGGCTTCGATTCCGTCAAGCTGCGCCTGGAGCGCGAACAACCGCTGTCGTTTCTCGAATTCAACTACATGATCCTTCAGGCCTATGACTTTACCGAACTGTTTCGCCGCCATGGCTGCATCCTGCAGATGGGCGGCTCGGACCAGTGGGGCAATATCGTCAATGGCGTCGATCTCGGCCGTCGGGTCGATAGCGCGCAGCTATACGGTCTGACATCTCCGCTGATTACCACGGCATCCGGCGCGAAGATGGGCAAGACGGCCGATGGCGCGGTGTGGCTCAACGCCGACCGGGTCAGCGCATACGATTACTGGCAGTTCTGGCGCAACACGGCGGATGCCGATGTCGGCCGTTTCCTGCGTCTTTTCACCGACCTGCCGCTGGCAGAGATCGAAAAGCTCGAAGCGCTGAAAGATGCGGAGATCAACGAGGCCAAGAAAATCCTCGCCAATCATGCCACCGCCATGTGCCATGGCGCCGATGCTGCCGCCGAAGCGGAAAAGACCGCCGCCGAAACCTTCGAGCAGGGCCAGTCCGCCGCCGGTCTGCCGACGATCGATATTCCTGCCGCCGAACTTGCCGACGGCATCACCGCTTTCGCCCTGTTCGCCCGTGCCGGGCTCGCCACCAGCAATGGCGACGCGCGCCGCCTGATCCGCGGCGGTGGCGCCCGGGTCAATGATGTGCAGCTAAAAGACGAGAACGCGCCGGTGACGGCCGATGCTGCGGATGCCGACGGTGTGATCAAGCTGTCGGCGGGCAAGAAGCGTCATGTGCTGGTGAAGCTGGGGTAGGGACGCTAGCATCGATCCGTTCAAACGCAATCTGGTGAGATAGCCTGATGACCCAACCACCCTTCGCCAGGGAACATGTCGACCGTTACCGTGCCTCCAACGGCGCGGACGGTCATATCTGGACCGGGTTTGACGGCAAAGGCCATTTTCCCTGCCTGTTGCTGACCACCAGCGGGCGTAAATCCGGCGAAGCGCGGACCACGCCGCTGATCTACGGGCGGGACGGGGATGATTTTGTCGTCATCGCGTCGCAGGGCGGCCGGCCGGCGCATCCGGGCTGGTATTTCAACATACTCGATGATGCGTCGGTCGAGGTGCAGGTCGTGGCCGATGTGTTTGCCGCGACCGCGCGCACCGCGACCTCGGAGGAGCGCGCGCGGCTGTGGCCGCTGATGGCGGAAATCTACCCGCCCTATGATGCCTATCAGGAAAAGGCAGCAGGCAGTCGCGAAATTCCGCTGGTGATCCTGTCACGGACGTGAATACTCTCGATGACAGGTTCCCGCCGTCGCGGGGATGACGGTCGCGGAGGAACAGTGCCGCCATGAAACTATATGTTACCCCCACATCACCCTATGCGCGGCTTGCCATGATCGTGCGGCTTGATCTCGGTCTCGAAGACGAGATTGAGCTGGTCTGGACCACGACCCGTGTGCCGGACGACCCGGTGCTGACCTTCAACCCGTCGGGACGCGTTCCGTTCCTGCAACTTGATGACGGTTCGGGTTTCGAAGATACGGATGTCATTGTCGATTACCTCGACGGTCTTGCCGCGCCTCTGCGATATGCGCGGCCAGACCCGGTGGATGTCCATGATGTTGACTGTGATGGCAACGGTAACGGGGCCTATTGGCGGTTCCGTCGTCTGGAAGCGCTGGCACGCAGTATGCTCGACGGGGTTTCTGTCTGGGCGCGGGAAATCAAACGCCCAGAGGGTGAACAATCTCCGGGCCTAATCGCGCATGAGCGACGCCGCGCCGACCGATTGGCGCATACATTCGAGGATGAAATCGGTTTCGCCCCCCTGGCGCTGGCGGGGGAGGGACTAAACAGGGCGCAGTTGCTTTTGTTCTGCGCGCTGGATGTGCATCGCCGCCTGCCGGACATGGACTGGCGGGAAGGGTGTCCTGGACTGTCTGCCTGGTATGACCGGATGCAGGAGATCCCCGCGGTCGGCGGCTCGCTGCCACCAGCGGATTGACGGGCAGGGTTACCGCACCCGCTGGCGCAAAGCCCAATTAATGGGCGATGAGGTGCAAATATCGTCAGAGCGGCTGACTGGACGGTACCGGTCGGGGCGCCAAAGGGGCCGGAGATAATCGTTTGCCCGATTTCTGATGGTGGCATGGTTCTTGCGTCGTTTGTTCTGCAGTTTGGTCCGACCGGTCCGGAGGAGAGAACAGAATGATCCCAGTAATGCACCTTGATGCAGATGTGCGGGGCATACTAGAGAGCCTGCCGGATCTGGCCGGATATGGCGCGGCGGCGCCGATGCTGCCCGCCGCCTGCTATACGTCGCCGGAATTTTTCGAATTCGAGCGCCGCCACGTGTTCACCCGCAGCTGGATCTGCGTCGGACGACAGGAACAGATTCCGGCGCCAGGAGATTACCTGACGCCGAAGATCGGCGATGAGCCGCTACTGGTTGTCCGGCGAGAGGACGGCAGCATCGGCGCGATGAGCGCCGTCTGTCAGCACCGGGGACAGGTCATTGCGACCGAACCCGGGTCGGCAGGAAGGGCGTTTCGCTGTCCGCTGCATTTCTGGCGCTACGACCTGGAAGGTAGCCTTGTCGCGGCGACCCGGATTGACGATGACGCAATCCATGACTGCCTGCGCGATACGGTCAGGCTCCCCGTTGTCCGGTTGGAGAACTGGCATGGTTTTCTGTTTGTCACGCTTGACGAAGACGCGGCGCCGCTCGGCCCCGGCCTCGCGAAGCTGGAGCCATTCTGGGAGGGTTATGAGGACGCGGACCTGGTGGCCGTGCCGCCGACCATGTCGGATACGCCCCTGCCGTGGAATTGGAAAATTCACGCTGAAAACTTCACCGATGCCTATCATCCGGAATTTGTCCATGTCGGCACGCATGACTTTGCGCCCAGCATTCACCCCGATGGAGGTGTTGAAATCACGCCGATGACCGCGGGAGACAACGCTATCGTCCGCACCGTCCCGCTGCTGCGTCCGGATGGTGGCATGATGGAAGACGGGTGGGGGCCGGAAGCGGAATTTCCGGCAATAGAGACCCTGTCGGCGGAACAGCGCAGCCACGTGACCTTTGCCATGATCCCGCCGGGCATGACGATCATCTTCGCACCCGGCGCCGTATCCTATCAGCTGATCGGCGCGATCGGCGTTGAGGCGACGCTGGCGTCGAACGACCGCGTCACGGCAGGGGGCTGGCTGCTGCCGCGCTCGACCTTCGAGGCAGAGGATTTCGAAGAACGAGCGGCTGCGGTGCGCGCCGGCGGCAAGAAAATATGGGTGCAGGATATTCCTGTAAATCTCGGCGTGCAGTCGGGTAAGAAGTCCCGCTTCGCCCCGGACGGACGCCACTACATGCCGCTCGAAACCACACTTGAACAATTCAATGCCTGGCTCCTGCGGATGTATCATGCGGCGTGGAAAGCAATCGCTTAACGGTGAAGACAGTGCGGGCCGCCTGGGTGGTGAGAGGCGGGATTAAGCCGTGCCGATCTCGTCCAAAGGCGTTTCCCAAGCGTGATACCCGTACACCCATTCTGCGTTGCCCTGTTCCTTCATCCATTCATTGGCGAGAGAATTGCGCTGGATGCTGGCGGTGATCCAATGATAAATTTTAAATTAGTTGAATATCC
>CAJQLI010000342.1 GCA_905479125.1 uncultured Alphaproteobacteria bacterium
GAATGCCTTCGGTCACAACCTCGATGAGGGTGTCCGGTCCGGTCTTGTTGTCCAGCTGGATACGGTAGCCAACCGTTTTGCCAACCGGCTCGCCCAGCGTTTGCGCCATCCGCCGGGCTGCCGCCCGCGTCGCCAGACGACGCGGTTCCAGGATGATAATCCTGCCGCCCTCGCGCCAGGGCGTATCCAGAAGCCGCAGCGGAATCCGCGTGGTTTTCCCGGCGCCCGGTGCTGCCTGTATAACGGCATTCGGCGTGTGCTCAAGGCTTGCACAGAGTTCCGGCAATATGTCGTCGATTGGCAGTTTGGTCATGGTGCCCGATCGTGTCGATTGACCCTGCCTTAGCGCGTTTCCACGTGCCCTGCCACTGACGACGCTTAAAAAATATCCACCGGCACCTTGATATAGGACGTGCCGTTCGCTTCGGCCGGCGGCATCTCGCCCGCCCGCATATTCACCTGCACCGCCGGGATAATCAGCCGCGGCAGACCGAGTGTGGCGTCGCGGTCACGGCGCATCTGGACATAATCGTGTTCCAGCACGCCGCCGCCGATATGGATATTGGTGTCGCGCTGTTCGCCGACCGTGGTTTCCCAGGCGAAATCGCGCGTGCCGCCGGCGCCGTAATCGTGGCACACGAACAGGCGAAATTCCTCCGGCAGGTCGATAATTTTCTGCAGCGAGGCAAAAAGCTGCTTCGCGTCTCCGCCGGGAAAGTCGCAGCGCGCGGTGCCTGAATCCGGCATGAACATAGTGTCACCGACAAAGCACGCATCGCCAATCACGTAGGTGACGCAGGCGGGCGTGTGACCCGGGGTCGCCATGACGCGGGCATGTATATTGCCGATTTTGAAGGTTGCGCCATCGGCGAAAACCTCATCGAACTGGGAGCCGTCGGCGGGCAGGCTGTCGGTCACGTTAAACATCGCGCCGAAGGTTTTCTGCACCTCGGTAATACCCTGGCCGATGCCTGATTTTCCGCCGGTCTCGTTTTTCAGCCAGACTGAGGCAGTCAGATGGTCGGCATGGACATGGGTCTCGATGATCCAGGCGACGGTGAGGCCCTTCTCGTCCACATAGGCGGCGATTTTCTCGACGCTTTCGGTCGAGCTGCGCCCGGAGACAGGGTCGTAATCGAGCACAGGGTCGATAACCGCGGCCTGCATCGTCTCGGGGTCATGCACCACGTAGGACGCAGAGTTGGTCTTGTCATCGAAAAAACACACGATTTCGGGGCTCATTTCCGCATCCCTCTCATTGGTTCTCTTTTTTCCCTGTTCCAACGTTAACAAGAATCACGTTCTAAAGGTATGCACGACACGCAATGGGTTGGCGCATATGCGCGGTTTGACGCGAATTGATTTCTCACCTAATTCTAGGGGGCCTTTTTCAGGGTCCCCGCAAGCAATTGAATGGACGCATATCCGCCATGCCCGGCGATTTTCTAGACCCGCAGGAACGTATCAATCTGTCGCCTGAAATCGGTGACGAAACCAAGACAACCACCTGCTATATGTGCGCATGCCGCTGCGGCATCAAGGTTCACCTGCGCGAAGGCGAAATCCGCTATATCGAAGGTAACAAGGACCACCCGATCAACAAGGGCGTGCTGTGCGGCAAGGGAAGCGCCGGCATCATGCAGCATTATTCCCCTGCCCGCCTGACCAAGCCGCTGCGCCGCGTCGGCGAGCGCGGATCGGGCGAGTTCGAAGAAATCGAGTGGGAAGAAGCGCTGACCATCGTCGCCGACCGGATGAAAAAAATCCGCGCCGACGACCCGAAAAAGCTCGCCTTCTTTACTGGGCGTGACCAGAGCCAGGCACTGACCGGCTGGTGGGCAAGCCAGTTCGGCACCCCGAATCACGCCGCGCATGGCGGGTTCTGTTCGGTGAACATGGCGGCCGCCGGGCTATATTCCATCGGCGGCTCGTTCTGGGAATTCGGCGAGCCGGACTGGGAACGGACCGAATACTTCATGATGTTCGGCGTTGCCGAAGACCATGATTCAAACCCGATCAAGATGGGCCTGTCGACGCTGAAAGCACGCGGCGCCAAATTCGTGTCGGTCAATCCTGTCAAAACCGGCTATTCGGCGATTGCCGATGAGTGGGTCGGAGTGCGGCCCGGCAGCGACGGCGCGTTCGTGCTGGCGCTGATCCACGAGCTCCTCCACGCCGATAAAATCGATCTCGACTACCTGGTGCGCTACACCAATGCGCACTGGCTGGTGATCCAGGATGCCGGTGCCGCCGATGACGGCCTGTTCGCCCGCGGCGCGGACGGAGAGCCTTTGTGCTGGGACCAGAACACGGGCCAGGTCGCCGATGCGCGTCTTGCCGGTGTTGCCCCCGCAGTGGTCGGCGAGTACACGCTGGAAGACGGTCGCAAAGCCGTGCCGTCATTCCAGCTGATGGCCGACCGCTACATGGACATGAATTACGGGCCCGAGGCCGCGGCCCTGAAATCCGGCGTCGCCGCAAACCATATCCGCCGGATCGCCGCCGAACTGGCCGAGGCCGCGTTCGAAAAGGAAATCGTGCTCGACGTCGAATGGACCGACTGGGCGGGGCGCAAGCAGGACAAGATGATCGGCCGCCCCGTCGCGATGCACGCGATGCGCGGTATTTCTGCCCATTCCAACGGGTTCCATACCTGCCGCGCCATTCACCTGCTGCAGATGCTGCTGGGCACCATCGATGTGCCGGGCGGGTTCCGCTACAAGCCGCCTTTCCCGCGCCCCTGTCCGCCGCCGCAGAAACCTGCCGGCCGCCCGGACCAGGTCAACGCGAACACGCCCTTGCCGGGACCGCCACTCGGCTTCCCGACGGGCCCCGAAGACCTGTTGGTCGATGCCGACGGCAAGCCGCAGCGCATCGACAAGGCGTTTTCCTGGGAAGCACCGATCAGCGCCCACGGCATGATGCACATGGTCATCACGAATGCCTGGAAGGGCGATCCCTACCCCATCGACACGCTGTTCATGTTCATGGCGAACATGGCGTGGAATTCGTCGATGAACACGTCGGGCGTGATCGACATGCTGACGGACCGCAACACCGAGACCGGGGACTATAAAATCCCCTTCATTGTCTATTCGGATGCGTTCTGGTCCGAGACGGTGCCCTATTGCGACATCATCCTGCCGGACACCACCTATCTGGAGCGCTGGGACGCGGTCTCGATGCTCGACCGGCCGATCTGCAGTGCTGACGGCCCGGCGGATGCCATCCGCCAGCCCGTGGTGGAACCCGACCGCGACGTCCGCGCCTTCCAGACGGTTCTGATCGATCTCGGCACCCGCATCGGCCTGCCCGGCCTGACCAACGAAGACGGATCGGCCAAATATCCCGGCGGCTACCCCGATTACCTGGTGAACCACGAACGCATGCCGGGGATCGGCTCGCTCGCCGGCTGGCGCGGCGAAAACGGCGACAGTCACGGTACCGGCGCGGTCAACCCGAACCAGCTCGACCGCTATATCGAGAACGGCTGCTTCTGGAGCCACGAATTCCCCGAAAACCAGCGCTACTTCAAACACGCCAACCGGGACTACCTGGAATATGCAGCCAGCATGGGCTGGATCGGGTCATCCGACCAGATCGTCCTCCAGGTCTATTCGGAACCGATGCAGAAGTTCCGGCTTGCAGCGCTCGGTCACGGCGACATCACCCCGCCCGATGAACACAAGGCCCGCGTCGCCGGCTATTTCGATCCGTTGCCGACCTGGTACCGCCCGTTCGAATCCCAGGATGGCGGCGAGGACGAGTTTCCGTTCTTCGCTATCACCCAGCGGCCGATGGCGATGTACCATTCTTGGGGCTCGCAAAACGCCTGGCTGCGCCAGATTCACACCAGCAACCGTCTGTATATGAACCGATTCCAGGCAGAGCTTGAAGGCATCGAAGACGACGACTGGGTCTGGGTGATCAGCCATCACAGCCGCATCAAGGTCCAGGTCCGTCTCATGGAAGGGGTCGAACGCAACACGGTGTGGACGTGGAATGCGATCGGCAAGCGTTCCGGCGCATGGAACCTCGACCCGGACGCGCCCGAGGCCAAGAAAGGCTTCCTGCTGAACCACGTGATTTCCGAATTGCTGCCGCCCAAGGAAAGCGGTTACCGCTATTCGAACTCCGACCCCGTGACCGGTCAGGCCGCATGGTACGACCTGCGGGTCCGGATTGAGAAAGCGCCGGCAGAAACCGGGGCCGAAGAAGAAACATCACTGCCGCAATTCGACACGCTGCCATCCACTAACGACGCCTCCGTCACACAGCGTATTCTGCGCTATGGCGCGCGCTTCAAACC
>CAJQLI010000343.1 GCA_905479125.1 uncultured Alphaproteobacteria bacterium
ATTGCAGTTAGATGGGGCAATAGCAATGTTTCAGTATGGATAAACGGAACAAGTGTTTTAAGTAATAAAAGCGAGTTAATCGTCAATGCGATCTCCGCCCAACATGGTGGGATTGTCACCTATTCGCTAAACCTCATTCGTCACATGCGTAAATCCGATCTGACCGGCAGAATATATGTACCGCCGCCCTTTTTTGATCGGGTCGATGAGAAAGAACGGGATGGGGTCAGCCTTGTGAACGTCAACCTGTCAGGCCTGGGCAGTCTGAAAAGACTGTTCTGGGAGCAGCTGAACTGGCGGCGGGTTGTAAAAGATAGCGGTGCAAGCGTTCTTTACTCCTCTGCGAATTACGGGCTCATTCGCCCCCCGATTCCCCAGATTTTGATGATCCAGGGTGAGATCAGCTTTAATCCGTATTATCAGGAAGCGGTTCTGCCGCGCCTGAGCAAGCTTGAACGACTGGGTTTTGCACTGCGCCGTCGCCTGGTCCGCTGGTCCATGCGGCATTCGGATATTGTCCTGTTCCCGTCCGAGACGGCGTTAAAATCCGTTGTCGGTGACGACCCCGAATTGGCCAGGCGATCACGCGTAAATTATCTCTGTGCCGAAGATGGGCTTAAGAATCTAAAAGGCACGCGCACCTGGCGTGAAGATGGCGTGCTGAAGACCCTCTACATCTCGGTCTATTATCCGCACAAGGACCCTCTCACGCTGATCCGGGCGGTTTGAAAACTGCGGGATTCAGGCACAAACGCCATTGCACGAATTACCATGAAAGATCAGGACTTCACGCATTGGTCATCCGGCCCGGCCGAGCTCAAAAAAATGCGCGCGTCGGAAAACGACGATTTCGTGATCCTGGATCATATACCTCACAAGGATATTGATACGGAACTCAATCAACATGATGTCCTGGTGTCCACGTCTCTTGCGGAAACCTTCGGTTTTCCGCTGGTAGAAAGCATGGCCGCAGGCGTTCCCGTTATCGCAACAGATGTGCCCATCCATCGCGAAATCTGCGGAGATGCAGCGTTGTATTTCAGGCCGGGGGATTCAGAAGATCTCGCTACGCAACTAATGAAACTGGACAAAGATCCCGACCTGCGGGCCACACTGGTGAAACGCGGCCATACACGCGCCAGCGATATGTACGGCTGGTCGCGTCACTTGCAGATTTTGGGCGATTGCGTCACCAGCCTGAGCGGCAAGTCGGACGACAAACATCAGCCTTCCCGGAAAACGCTGTAAAACCCCTAAGCAAAACAGGTATTCCCGGTATGCTGCCTGAATTCTCCGCACGCCCTGGAAAGGAAAATTATTGGCCGAGGTCAGCCGACGCGGTGTAAGGCGCGGAGCGACAACGCTGATGGCAGGGCAGGTCGTCCAGGTCGTTATCGCTTTCGCCGCAAATATCGTCCTGGTTCGATACATTGCACCGGAAGGATTCGGTCGGTTTGCAATCACGCTCGCAACCGCCTCTCTTATTGTTTCCCTTCTTTCCATTCGCGTGAACACGCTGATCATCCGCGTACCGGACGGCGAGCTTACACCGGCTCTCGAAGAGCGGTATTTTAGCTACCTTACGATCGAAACGCTTTTTGCACTGGTTGTCGGACTGGTCTGGGTCTCGTTGTCGGGCAATGCCGGAAAATATGAATTCGCCCTGGTCGTGCTCGTCTGCATCCAACACTGGGTCAATCAGAACAAGAGCTTCTTCGAAAGAGGGATGCCCTATGTCCGTCTCGGACTTATCGAAACGGGATGCGCCGTTTTTGCGAATCTCGCCGCCGTGATTATCGCCATCTCAGGTGCCGGCGCCCTCGCGCTTTATTTTCGGGAATTTGTGCTGACGGCATCCCTTTTTGCCGCCCTGGCGTTGACCGGTGGACTGACCTGGCGGCGCCTTCGCTGGCTCTCGCGCACCGAATGGAGCGGTATTCTGCGGGAAGGCCGGGGCATCTGGCTTGATGGCGTGCTGGAAGGCAGCTACCAGCGAATAGCAATTTTGCTGGCAGGATTCGTCGGCGGAGATCGCGGCGCCGGGTTTTTCTTCCAGGCCTATCGATTGGCTATCCTGCCCAATCAGCTTTTATTCCCGCTGGTCGCGCGTATAGCGGTCAATATGTTTGGCCGGGAAAACCGGCCGGATCACCGGCGACAACTTCGCAATCGCCAGTTGCTGCTTCTGACACCGCTCCTGGTCCTCGCGACCGTATTGACCATCCTGTTCGCAGTACCAGCCGTGACATTGGTCTTCGGTGCGACATGGGCAAAATCAGCCGAGCTGTTGATCACCTTTGCCGGTGTCATCATGTTCATGAGCCTGTTTGAAATTCTTAAATCATACTGCTTTGTCACAGGTTCCATGAAAGCACTCGTCATGGGACGTGCTGCTCAGTATCTGATGCTGGGCGCCGTCCCGTTTCTGGTCGGCATCGGCGTCGTGGCAGACAAGACAACGGCCCTCGCCATCGGTATCTCTATGGGTTGGGCAGCGGCTTTTCTGGTAGTGATGTGCGTTCTGCTGCGCAATCGTGCGTAATGACTGATCAGGGACCGTTAAAATGTGCGGCATAGCGGGCATCGCTGCGAAGAGCGCTATCAACGACGACGCCGTCCGCGCAATGATGGCGCGCATGGGACATCGTGGCCCGGATGCCAAAGGGATATGGCATGCGCAGGACCACCAGGTCGTATTCGGCCATACCCGTCTCGCCGTCATAGATATATCCAACGGCGGCGCCCAACCGATGCTCGACCCCACCGGTCAGGTCGCACTCGTCTATAACGGAGAGATTTATAACTATCGTGAGATCGCGGGCAGGCTGCGCAGCGAAGGTATCGCACTGCACTCAGATAGTGACACCGAAGTTTTGCTTCAGGCATATATCCGCTGGGGGCGCGACATGCTCGCCGAGCTCAACGGTATGTTCGCATTCTGCATCCACGATTCACGTGATCAGACGATTTTCTGCGCCCGGGAC
>CAJQLI010000344.1 GCA_905479125.1 uncultured Alphaproteobacteria bacterium
GAACATGCGACCGCCAGTACCGGAAACTCTAATCAGAAATGGCACAGAACCTGGGGGCTAGACAGTCGCGCAGAAAATCCGCCAGCAGCATCCGCGGCTCGGCTGCGCCGGTCAGACGTTCGCCGTTGACGGTGACGGTTATTTTTCGGGTATAGGTCATGCGGCGCCCCCAGCGCGGCGAGCCGCTTTTTCAACAGCACGCCGGGTCATGACGCCCGCCATCTTGCGGCGGTAGGACGCCGTCGCATGAACGTCGCCATCGGGATCGGCCGCATCGGCGGCGGCACGACCCGCCGCGGCCAGCGCGGTATCCGTCAAACCGCCGTCGCGCAGAATGTTCTCGGCCCCGGTCAACCGGATCGGTCCCGGCCCGACACCGCAGGCGGCGAGGCGGATATCGGTGACGCGGTCATCCTCCAACGTGATCTGGGCGGCCACACCGGCCAGCGCGAAATCGCCGT
Organism: uncultured Alphaproteobacteria bacterium; assembly: GCA_905479125.1. Lineage (GTDB taxonomy): Bacteria > Pseudomonadota > Alphaproteobacteria > MPNO01 > UBA830 > CAXBCP01. The sequence goes on from CAJQLI010000344.1 coordinate 462, forward strand.
GACGGCGGGCAATCTCCACCAGCGCGGCACCGCTGCCGGGGGGAGCCTTTGGCACACGGATTTCGGTCAGGATTTCGTCCACTTCGAGGGTCGTGGTCATCACGCCGTCGAAAAAATCGGACGCCGCGATGGGTCGTTCACCACGGACGGATTGCGCGACCAGCGTGGCGTCCAGTGCCAGCGCCGTTGCCGGGTATTCAGCTGCCGGGTCCGCGTTGGAGATACTGCCGCCGATGGTGCCGCGGCTGCGGATCGGCAGATGTCCGATATGGAGCGTGGCATCATGCAGCAGCGGCGACGCGGCGCGGACGAGATCGCTGTTCTCGATGGCACGTTCGCGGGTCATCGCGCCGATGGCGAGGTGATCGCCGGCGTCGCGGATATAGGCAAGATCGGGAATTTTATTAAGGTCTACCAGCACTGTCGGCCTGGCCAGGCGGAAGTTCATCATCGGCACCAGGCTTTGACCGCCGGCCAGCACCCGCCCATCCGGCGCGTGCTCGGCCAGCATCGCGAGCGCATCTTCCAGACTGGTTGGCAGCAGGTGATCGAACCGTGCCGGCTTCATTCCCGTTGTCCCTTTGAGGTATCGGCCTTACTATTATTGTTTCACATTTAATCAGTTTGACGTCAATCGCCCGAACTGCCTCAATTTTGGGCAATCACTGACCGCCCGACCGATATCAGTTTCAACAGGAGAGACATCCCATGAGCGTTGCCAGACACCCGAGACCGCCCGAGCTTGAAGGCGTATCCGCCGCCGATATCGTCAATGACTACGTTGCCCGTTTTTCCGAACGCCGCGCCGACTGGGAAGCTTTCGAAGATGCGAAGATTGAAGGCTACAAGCGCGCCCAGCACCGCTATATCGGCGCCGGCGGGTCGGGCAAACATGACGAACAAAACGTCATTCCGCCGCGCGCCCATACGCTGAGCATCATGTATGTCGAGCCGGGCCAGGGAAACGCGCCGCATACGCACGAGGTCGAGGAGACGTTTTTCGTCCTCAAAGGGCATCTGGATGCGTTTGTCGAAGACGATAACGGCGAGCGCATCACCACGCGGCTCGGCCCGTGGGACTGCATCACCTGCCCGCCCGGCGTAATCCACGGCTATGACAATCACAGCCTGGAGCCGGTGTGGTTCCAGGTCATGCTCGGCAAGGGGCGCCCGGAAACCATGGGCTATACCGATGACGAGCTGTACCAGCGCCGCGACGCGCACCTGACCGAAGTGCAGAAGGACTGAACGACCCGCCCTGCCGACCCGCAGATAGCGCAGCGGATATCGGGTCAGTCGATCGCGACGAACGCCCCGTCTTCCTTGAGCCGGTGATGGACCGGAATGGGATTGGCGAGCGTCGCCTCGATAAAGCAGCCTTTCTTGGCCGCTTCGAGCAGGCGGGTGCGGTCTTCCATGGACGCATCCGAGTCCATATCAACGTCGAGCTCAAACGCGACGGGTGCGGATTCATACGGATCGCGGCCCTGGCTGACCGCCTTCCACTTGATCGTTGCCGTCACATCGACGCCTTTCAGGTCGATCCGCATGCGCTTGGCGAACGCCCTGATCTGCGTCATCAGGCAGGCGACCAGACCGGTACAGAAATACGCGAGCGGCAGGGGTGCCGTGCCTTCGCCGCCGTGAAACCCCGCCTCGTCGGTCGCCATGTGAAACTCCGGCTCGACCGACGGTTCCACCTGCCTGCCGGTGATTTCATTCCGCATCTTGCCGACGGACGTGCCGCGCACTTCGTAGGTGACGTTGATCGTTTTGGTCTGATCGTCTGACATCGACCGCTTCCTCCTGTTGTTTGAATTATTATGTCCGTCTTGCGGACGTGACTCGATCCCGGATGTGATCCGGCGCGCGTCAGCCGTGGACGAAGGCGATCATCCGCCCCGCGACGGCGACAGCACACCACAGGCATATCGATGCTGTCCCGATCCGAACGCGCTGACGCGCCGTCGCCTTTTCCAGGCAAAGGCCGTAGCGTTTGTGAACCGTCAGGGTCATGGCAAGGGCGATGGCAATCATCGCGATTTTCAGCTGAAACAGGTCGAAAGCCGCGTATTGCGCGGCACGGCCGATAAACAACAGGCCACCGCTGATCACCGCGCAGCCCAGCGCCGTGCCGGCCACCGGCACCACGAGCCGCGCCAGCTGCGCCACATCCAGCCGGCGCGCAAAGCCGACAAGCCGCAGATCAAGGATCAGGATACTGCCGATCAGTACGGCGATGGCCAACACATGCGCAGTTGCGATTCCCGCATAAACCCAGCGTGACAGGTTTATCCAGACGGCGAGATCGGACGTCTGAAGCGCCGACCAGACAGCCGTCATGATCAGTCGCGTTCAGGATAGAGTTTGTATTCTTTCTTGCCGAGATACAGGCGTTCCGCCTTGACCCGCTTGTCCTTGATATCCGCAGACGGCTCGCCGACGATACGGACCTCGACACCTTTTTTCAGGTCGCCGTCTTTCAGACCCGCGCGTTCATTCCGCCACGGCTGTCCGACCTCAACCCGCCAAACCTGGCCATCGGCATCGACGGTCAGCACGCCGTGGGGATTGCCGAGCTGTGCCGCGGTAATGATTCCGGTGACCTCGATATTCCCGCCGGTCGTCCAGCGCCAGCCATGATGGGCCAGCGCTGCGCCGACAGAGCCCAGCATCAACGCGCCGACCAACAGAACACTCCAAACCGATCGCTGCATGAAATCTCTCCTTCTGTTCATAACGGACACGCGGCAAACGGGGTAAATCCGTTGAACGAATCGGGTGCGCATTCGGATCAGGGCGCCGCGGGCTCGGATTTTTCCGGCGTATGGCCGCCTTTTTGCGCCCAGACGAGGCCGGGCCGTGATTCTACCCCGGTCAGCCCCGTATTTGCCACCAGGTCGGCGACTTCACGGTGATTCTGCCGTATCTCGTATTTGGGGCCGTACCAGTCGAAGGTATCCAGCAGCGTCCAGGTGCGCTGCTGTTCACGTGTCAGCGAGGGCGGATGATACCCGGCAATCGGCATGAAGTGATTGATCTGCCGGATAACGCGGATGCGCGACAGGAACGAGGTCAGCGGGAATAACCCGGCGACAAGTGCGCGCGATACCGCGAGGTTACGGCGCGTCGACAGCCTGCGTGTAATCGCTCTCAGCGCGTATTTGACCAGCTGGACCCGGGCACGCCAGTCCCTTTCATAGAAATTCAGGGCCAGGGAGCCACCGTCTTTGAGGAACCGGGGGAGTGTCGTGATCGTCCGTGCCGGGTCCGGCGTATGCTGGATAACCCCGAAGCAATAGACCGCATCGAAAACCCCCGCGCGCAGCGGCAGGTCATAAATAGACGCCTGAATACATGTGACGCGTCCGTCGTGATCGATGGTCGTGCGCCGGCAGGCATCTATCGCGCCGCTCAGATCGCAGGCAACAACGTTTGCCCCCAGACTGGCGGCCACGTCGGCAAAGCGGCCGGCACCGCAACCGGCATCGAGAATCCACTTCCCCTTGAGCCATTCACGGTCCCAGCGCGAATCCGCGAGGAACCTGTCTTCCGACAGAGTGTGCCCCGAAAGGCGGTCAATCTGAATGGCCGACCATTTGTTCCACTGGAAATCGAAATTATCGAAGTCATCGGCATCGACGCCGGCGAATCTCGGTATACCGTTCGTCACCGGAAAGGTTGCCTTGCATGACGGGCAATTCAGCGAACCGGTGATGACGTCATCATCGGCTTCTTCGGTAACGTCCAGGTCGAGAGCCTGATCGTTTCCGCAGCCCGGGCAGGCGAGGATATCAACTATATGACGATACATGGTGTCAGTCTATATGATCGTTAATGCTTCCGGGCAACCCGAGACAACCGCCGTCATCGCTCCGGAAGTCCGACCCGGCATTGGGCGCCACCCACCGATTGTATTTTTCAGACATCAGATCGGGTATCAGGCGCGGCATTGATCGATCATCCCGCGCATGCGTTCGGTCTCGCTGTAGCCTGCATCCAGGCATTTTTGCCGTCCTGCCCGGGCAATCGCCGCACGCTCGTCTTCATGACCCAGATAGTATCTGACCTTTTCCAGCAATTCATCATCAGAGCCGAAGAACGCCGCTTCATGCCCTTCCTCGAACAGACGCAGGTGGTCATCCGACCTTTCAGCAAGCATGAACGCCCCGCAGGCCGGAATTTCCATGGTCCGGTCGGTCTGGGTATCCCGGTTCAGCTTGCGCAGAAAACCAAGATTAATCCTGGTTGCACATAAAGACTTTGTATATGCGAGATCATGTTCCGTGTTCACAACAGCCCGATCTTCGATAATCAGGCCGGGCGGGCGGGCGGCCCAGGCTTCCCAGCCATTCCCCCACACCCTTACCGCAATTCCGTTTTCTGCCAGATAGGACAGGCTGCGCGCGCGCGCGGCCTCGAAAGTCCCGACGAAGCCAACGTCTGCGCCGTATCGTTCGACATCCGCTTCCGAAACCCCGACCGGGAAGTGCACATGCGGATCGTAGGACTTGTCCACCGCGATAACGCGCCGCGCACCAAGCGCCGGTAACTCGGATGGACCGACATTCGGCGCCTTTGTCGTGAACACACAGTCATAGCAGGACAGGCCCTTCACATAGGCCCGCGTCCGGTTATGGGCGAGAAACATGTCATCCTCGGCGTAGGAAACAAGCAGGGCATCGGGTGCGATACGGCGCAACGCCCGCAGCGCAGAGGGCCGGATCATGTTTCCTTTTTCTATCCAGATGATGTGAGGGCCCACCTCTTTGGCGGCGTCGAGCAGTCGGCGGTTTATGCCGGCCTTATCTCTCTGCACGCCCAGTTTCCAAAGGATGCGATCAACCATCGTGATCGACGCAAAACCACTCTCTGCCCCACCGGTGGCGGTATGAGACAAAGCCGTTATCGGAACATCAAGATCTTGCAGCGCCCGAACCCGCCCCATGCCCTTGGAATACGCGTTCAGATCAGCAACAAATAAAATGCGAAGGTCCGAAATCATTCATTGGTACCCGGTACTTTGTTCGGTATTTATAGGGTCGAATACGTTTGTGTTCGAGGATTGATATATCCTCTTTGTGGCAACCGGAAACAGGTCGATCAGAACAGGTCTGAATGCCGGAGGAGTACCAATTTTTTGACTGTCGCGCGCCCGAATAGCATCAAAAGCGAGTTAATCGTCAATGCGATCTCCGCCCAACATGGTGGGATTGTCACCTATTCGCTAAACCTCATTCGTCACATGCGTAAATCCGATCTGACCGGCAGAATATATGTACCGCCGCCCTTT